>JAHJOG010000017.1 GCA_018820395.1 Gammaproteobacteria bacterium
CCTGCGCGATCACGCGGATTTGCGCACCGGCCGGGAAAGCCTCAGGCGCCTTGACCATCGACTGCCGGATCGGCCGCCCCGCAGGCAGCGAATAAGAAGCGACGCTGCCGACCCACAGATTGGGGTCGGCGATGACGGGCGACGGCTCGGCCGCCCAGTCGGCTTCGGATTCGATGGCGTGCTCGACGCCGAGCACGGTGCCGGGCGTGACGTTGTCGCGCAGCACCCAGGCCGGGCCGAAGGCCTTGATCGTGACGGGCAGGAAGACGTTCCAGCGCGCGCCGCCCTCGACGCAGCGCAGGCCGAGCCGCGTGCGGCCCCAGAGCCGCAGGCCGACGGGAATATAGGGTTCGACGCGCGTGCAAGGCGCCAGGCGCAGACGCGAATCGAGCGAGCCAATGCTCACTTCCATGCGCAGCGGCGTGGCGCTCGCGGACTGGGCCTTGGCCACTGCGTCGTCGAGCCAATGCTGGGTCGAGGCGATGAACTCGGGGGTCACGCCGGCGCCGTCGGACGGCACCTGCTGCGCCTGGGCGACGGGCCACAGGCACGCCGCCGCCAGCAGCCAGGGCAGCTGGCGGCGGATGAACTGCTTGGGAATCAGGGACATGGTCGCTTTCCGGAAAGGGTGCGGGCGCTGGTGCGAGGCCTTTGCGGGAGCTTGCGGGCCTTGCGAGGGCTGTGCGCCATGGCCGCAACTGTAAGGAACGGTGGACCGGGCTAAGCCGGGAACAAGCCGAGAAACCCCCCTTTCTTCGGCGCTTCCGTCCGCTGCGCCGAACCCACAATTTCCGCACGGGCCAGGTCGGCCCCACGACTCCATCGAAGGACCCTGACATGCTGGACAAACTGACGAACGCGCTGGACTTCCAATCGAAGGCCCTGGTGCTGCGCGCAGAACGCCAGCGCGACATCGCCGGCAACATCGCCAATGCCGACACGCCGGGCTACGCGGCGCGGGACTTCAGCTTCGCCGATGCGATGCGCGACGCGACCGGCCCATCGGCCACCGCTGCCACGACCGGCCGGACCTGGTCGAGCGACGGCCGCACCGACGCGCGGCACTTCGCGCTCCCGTCCACTGCCGTTTCCGCCGGCAGCGACGGAACCCGCGACGGCTACACGGTGCAGACGCAGCCCACGCTCGACGGCAACAGCGTCGATCTCGATCGCGAGCGGGCCGCCTTCGCCGAAAACGCCGTGCGCTACGAAGCCACGCTCCGATTCATCAACGGCCAGGGCAAGACCTTGCTCGCGGCCATCCAGGGGCAGTAAGCCATGTCCATGTTCTCGATCTTCGGCATTTCGGGCAGCGCGGTGAGCGCGCAGTCGCAGCGCCTCAACGTGGTGGCCAGCAATCTGGCCAACGCCGACGCGGTGGCCGGCCCGGACGGGCAGGCCTACAAGGCGCGGCAAGTCGTTTTCCAGACGGTGCCGATGGGCAACGAAGGTGCGGCGGGCGCCGGCGTCCGCGTCGACGCGGTGACCGAAAACCAGACGCCCGGGCGCAAGGTGCACGACCCCGCGAACCCGATGGCCGACGAGCAGGGCTACGTCACGCATTCCAACGTCAACGCCGTCGAGGAGATGGTCAACATGATCTCGGCCTCGCGCTCCTACCAGAACAACGTCGAAGTGATGAACACGGCGACGAACCTGCTGCTCAAGACGCTGCAGATCGGCCAGTAAACCCAACGCACACCCCATGACCGCCACCAATGCCACTTCCAGCCTGGCCGTTGCGCCAGCCGCACTGAACATCACGTCGAGTTCGGACGCCGGTTCCGTTTCGGCCAGCAGTTCGACCGAAGCGCAGGACCGCTTTCTGAAGCTGCTCGTCGCGCAGCTGAGCAACCAGGACCCGATGAACCCCATGGACAACGCGCAGATGACGTCGCAGATCGCGCAGATCAATACGGTCACCGGCATCCAGCAGCTCAACGACACCATGAAGAGCATGGCCTCGCAGATGTCGGCCATGCAGGTGCTGCAGGCCGGCAACCTGGTGGGCCACAACGTCCTGGCCGAAGGCAACAAGCTCACCTTCGCGGCCGACGGTCAGACGGCGGTCGGCGCCATCGAGCTGGCCGGCGCCGCCAAGAACGTGCAGGTGCAGGTGACCACGCCCGGCGGCCAGGTCATCGACACCGTGCAGCTGGGCCCGTTGGCTGCCGGCCAGCACGGCTTCACGCTGGATGCCGCGGCCTACCCGAGCGACATGCAGCTGCAATTCAAGGTCACGGCCACCGACGCCAAGGGCGACGCCGTGACCACCACATCGCTGATGCGCGACCAGGTGGTCGCGGTCGGCAACGGGACCGACGGCACGCTGTCGCTGACCCTGCTCAATGCCGGCGCCACGCCTTATGCGAGCGTCCGCGCCGTTCTCTGATTCACATCGTCTTCACCCAAGGAGCATTCCATGAGTTTCCAGCAAGGGCTTTCCGGCCTCAATGCAGCCAGCCAGAGCCTGAACGCGATCGGCCACAACATCGCCAACGCCAACACCGTCGGCATGAAGTCGTCGCGCGCCGAATTCGCCGAGATCTATGCCAGCGCCGCGGGCGGCATCGGCGGAACCAACGTCGGCCTGGGCGTCGAAGTGGGTACCGTGTCGCAGCAGTTTTCGCAAGGCACGCTGACCATCACGGGCAACGACCTCGACGTGGCGATCAACGGCGGTGGCTTCTTCCAGGTGAAGACCAACGACGGCAGCACGGCCTATACCCGCGCCGGCAACTTCAAGCTCGACAAGGAAGGCAACATCGTCACCAACGCGGGCGCACAAGTGATGGGCTACGCCACCGACAGCAAGGGTGTGCGCCAAAGCTTCGACACGCAGCCGCTGAAGCTGCCCACCGGCTCGCCGATCCCGGCCAAGCAGACCACCAAGATGGCCGCCGAGATCACGCTCGACGCGAGCGCCGTGGTCGCATCCACCGCCACGCCGCCCACCCCGCTGTCGGCCTACGGCACGTCGCTCACTGCCTTCGACCCGCAGGGTCTGGAGATTCCGGTCGGCCTGTATTTCGAGAAGGCCGCCAACAACAGCTGGAACGTCTTCACCAGCGTGAACGGCAGCGACCCGGCAACGTCCACACCTTTCACACTCAACTTCAATGCCGATGGCAGCGTCGACACCGCGAGCTCGACGGTGCCGCCGCTCACGCTGGCCTCCCCCAACGACCCTGCGCAGACCTTCACGGTCAACCTCGACCTCAGCAAGATGACGCAGGTCAACTCGCGCTTCACGGTGTCCGACCTGACGCAGGACGGCTATGCGTCGGGCCAACTCACCGGCATTCGTATCGAAGACAGCGGAATCATCACCGCCAGCTATTCCAATGGGCAGACGCAAGCCGCCGGGCAGGTCGCTCTGGTGAACTTCCGCAATGCGCAGGGCTTGGCGCCAACCGGCGCGGGCTACTGGGTCGAGACCGCGGCCTCCGGCCAACCGGTGCGCGGCGCGCCGGGCGAAGGCACCTTCGGCCAGCTGCGTTCCGGCGCGCTCGAGGAATCGAACGTCGACCTCACGGCCGAGCTGGTCAACATGATGACGACGCAGCGCGCCTACCAGGCCAACGCGCAGACCATCAAGACCGAAGACCAGATCATGTCGACGCTGGTCAACCTGCGCTGACGACTGATCGCGCATTCCACGAAAGCCCCGTGCGATGGACCATCTGATCTATACCGCCATGAGCGGCGCCAATGCGGCGGCGCAGCGCCAGTCCGTGCTCGCCAACAACCTGGCGAACGCATCGACGCAGGGCTTTCGCGCGGAGCTGTCCAACTTTCGCGCCGTTCCGCTACGCGGCGACGGCGCGACCACGCGGGTGTTCGCGCTGGAAGCGACTTCCGGCCACGACGACAAGCCCGGCGCAATCCAGCGCACCGGCCGCGATCTCGACATGGCGGCGCAGGGCAACAGCTGGTTCGCGGTGCAGGGGCTCGATGGCACCGAGGCCTACACGCGCGGCGGCGCCTTCCAGGTGTCGCCCGAAGGCTCGCTGGTGACCAGCAGCGGCCTGCTGGTGCTTTCCGACGGCGGCGCACCGATCGACGTGCCGCCGGGTGCGACGCTCACGGTCGGTCGCGACGGCACGGTCAGCGCCAAGACCGGCGACCAGCCGTCGTCGACGCTGGGCCGCATCAAGCTGGCGACGCC
>JAHJOG010000184.1 GCA_018820395.1 Gammaproteobacteria bacterium
AGCTGGTACGAGCTCACCAGCCAGGCCTTCGCCGTGTTCCTGCCCGTGAAGAGCGTCGGCGTGATGGGCGACGGCCGCACCTACGACTATGTCGTCGCATTGCGCGCCGTGCAGACCAGCGACTTCATGACCGCCGACTGGGCCGAGCTGCCCTATGCGCTGCTCAAGAAAGTGTCGGGCCGAATCATCAACGAGGTGCGCGGCATCAATCGCGTGACTTACGACGTGAGCAGCAAGCCGCCGGCGACGATCGAGTGGGAGTGATTCGCCGCGTTCGCGGACATTCGGCTGCTATCGCTCGATCTCGCACCCAGGTCACGCATTCGAAACAGGGGGATCGAACGCGGTGATGGCAGGCAATGCGCCATCGAAGCGCTCCATCTGAATTGTGGTGAGTTGCCCTGCGCATCCCTGGGCCAGCGACGATGTGCCGATGTCTCGGGTGAGGACGTTGGGGTTGCCGTGCACGCACATCGGCCGGCCTTGTTCGTCCGTCGCCGGGTCGTACCAGGCGCCAGTGGGCAGCTGAATCACGTCCTCGCGCATGGCCGCATCAAGGTGGGCACTCGCCAGGCAGGCGCCGACCTCGTTGTACAGGCGAACGATGTCGCCTTCGGCAATGCCGCGCGGGGCGGCTGCCTCCGGATGCATGGTGCATACCTCGCGGCCCCGGCGCTTGCCGGCCTGGCTGTGGCCGCCAAAGTCCAGTTGGCTGTGAAGCTTGTTGTGCGGCTGATTGGCCACCAGCCAGAGCGGGTGCTCTTTGGTGGGCGCGTGCTTGAAGGGAAGCCAGACGGGGTGGCCCGGGCAGTCGGCATAGTCGAAGGCGGCCACCGTGGGCGAGCTGATCTGAACCTTGCCGCTGGGCGTTGGCAACGGGTTCGCTCGTGGATCCCGGCGGAAGGCGCGCAGCAGGCCGCCATCGTCCGCCTCTTGCGGCAGCGTGATCTCACCGCGCTCCCAGAATGTCTCGAAGTCCGGCGCATCGTGGCCCAGCGCTTCCAGGCCCGTACGGGTGCGTTCGTAGAGATGGGCCAGCCATTCCCGCGCGGTTCGGCCTTCGCTGAACGCGCTGCGCTGGCCCATGCGTTCGGCCAGATCGCAGAAGATGTCGTAGTCGTCTCTCGCCAGCCCATGGGGCTCCACGATGCGATGCATTGCCACCATCAGCGGGTCGGTCGGCGTCGCGCCGATGTCCTCGCGCTCGAGGGTCATGGTGCACGGCAGCACGATGTCGGCGTGCCTGGCGGTTGCGGTCCAGGCGCTCTCGTGGACGATCAACGTGTCCAGCGTCCGAAAGGCTTCGGCCAGACGGTGGAGGTCTTGATGGTGATGAAAGGGATTCCCACCAGCCCAGTACGCCAGGCGGATGTGTGGATACCGGCGCCGCACGCCGTTGTAGTCGAAGGGCTCGCCAGGGTGGAGCAACATGTCCGAGATGCGCGCGACCGGAATGAAGTCGTCTACACCGTTGGTGCCCTGGGGCAATGCAGCCGTGGCCACCGCGTTGTTGCGCTTGCCGTAGTGGGCCAGCGTGCCGAGTGCATAGTTGTAGCCGCCACCGGGCAGGCCGATCTGGCCGAGTGCTGCGGCCAGAACCACACCCATCCAGACGGGCTGCTCGCCATGTTCCGCACGCTGTAGCGAATGCGAAACCACCACGAGCACGCGCTTGCCCGCGAGTGCCCGTGCCAAAGTGACGATGCGTTGCGGGTCGATTCCGCACAGCGCCGCCGCCCAGGCCGCCGACTTCGGCGTGCCGTCGCTGCGGCCCATCAGGTAGTCTTCGAACGTGACCCAGCCATCGCAGTAGCGATCGATGAAGCCGGCGTCATGCAAGCCGTTTTCGACAAGCGTATGAACCAGGGCCAACATGAGGGCGGTATCGGTTCCGGGCATCACGGGCAGCCAGTCGAAGGCGGCCTCATCGGGCAGGTCACTCCGAAGCGGGCTGATCGAGACAAAGCGGCAGCCACGCTCGGCCGCCGCTCGCATGGCGTTGCGCTCGATGTGTCGGCTGATGCCGCCTGACGCCACGCGCGAGTTCTTCAGTGCCATGCCGCCGAAGCACAGGACGAAGTCTGAGTGCTCGACGATCTGTTCCCAGGTCACGTTGCGTCGCGCGACTGCCTCCATGCTTGCCATCACATGGGGCAGCATGGGCAAGGCTGCGCCTGCGCTGTAGTTGTTGACCGAGCGCACATAGCCACCCAGGGTCACGTTCAAGAAGCGGTGCACCTGGCTTTGCGCGTGATGGAAGCGGCCGGCGCTCGACCAGCCATAGCTGCCGCCGAACACGGCCTGCGGGCCGTGCTCGTCTTTCACGCGCAGAAGTTCCGCGGCCAGCAGGTCCAGCACCTCGGGCCAGCTCATCGGGACGAAGGTGTCGCTTCCGCGGCGCGTGTCGGGGCCGGGGCCCTTTTCCAGCCAACCTTTGCGAACCATCGGCGATACCACCCGCGCCTTGTGGCGCAGCGCACCCGGAAAGTTGTCGATGAGCGGATTCGGGTCCGGGTCGCCCGGGTGCGGCTTCACGGACAAGTTCTTCCCATCCCATGCCGCCGAGAAAACGCCCCAATGTGCGCTGTGTGGTTTGTAGGGCTGAGCCATGCTTGCGCTTACTCGGCGCGGATATTGGCCTTGACGATCAAGGCCGCCCACTTGGCGCGCTCTGTGGCCATGTGGTCGCCGAATTGCGCCGGAGTGCTCGACGTTGCATCCATGCCCGCTCCGGCCAATTGCTTGCGCACTTCGGGCCGGGCCATGACCTTGGCCAGCGCGCCGTTGAGCTTGTCGACGATGGCCGATGGCGTCGAAGCCGGTGCCACCATGCCGCACCAGTTGGACAGGTCGAAGCCAGGCACACCCGACTCGGCCATCGTGGGCGTATCGGGAAACAGCCGCGAGCGTTTGGCGCTGGTTTGCGCGAGCAGGCGCAGCTTGCCGCCTTCGACCAGCGACATCGCCGATGGATCGGAAAAGGTGACCGGCACCACACCGCCGATCACGTCGGTGAGCAGTGGGGCAGTCCCCTTGTAGGGCACGTGAGTGAGGCGAATGCCGGCCAGGATGTTGAGCTGCTCCGCCGCGATCTGCCCGATGGTGCCGATGCCGCCCGATGCGTAGTCGATCTGGGCGTTGGGCGCTTTGGCCGCGGCAAGCAGGCCGGCGACGTTCTTGTAGGGCGTGCTCATGCCGGTGACCAGCAGATTGGGCATGGTCACCATCAGGCTCACGGGTGCGAAATCCTTGGCGGGGTCGTAGTTGAGCTTGCGCAGCGAGGGCCAGATCGTGAAGGAGCCAGGCGTCGCCAGGTACACGGTGTATCCGTCGGACGGCTGCTTGGCCACGTATTCGGTGGCCAGCAGGCCGCCGGCACCGGCGCGGTTCTCCACGATCACGTTGCCGCCCAGTTCGTTGCCCAGCGGCACGGATACGGCCCGGGCAAGCACATCCGCGCCACCGCCGGGCGGGAACCCCACGACGATGCGGATGGGCTTGCCTGCTTCGGGCCAGCCTTGCGCATGCGCAGCGCCGGCGGGCAGCAGACCGAAGGCGGCGGCGCAGCAAAGACCCGCGGCCAGCAGCGCCCGGCGACCGGTGCGTGGAATGGGCGTCGATGAGAGGGTTGGAACAGTGGTCATGGTGGTTCGAGGATGGTGGATCGGCCGCGGTTGCAGCTTGGGTTTCAAGAACGGGGGGCGGGAAAGCAGAACCGGGTCAGGCGACGCGGGGCGTTTGGCGGTCTGCCCATTCCCATGCGACAAAGGCCAGGCGTTCGCCGGTGTGCACGACGGGGTCGCTGCGCAGACCGATCAGGATGCCGTCGCGCTCGAAGACGGGCACCGGCGTGGCGCTGCCGTCCATCCCCAGCAGATCACCCATCGACTGGCCCTTCTTCACCAGGTCACCGGCCTGATAGCGCGGCACGAACAGGCCACCTTCCCGTGCAGTGACCCAGCCGCGACGACTGACGGTGCGAAGACTGGCAGGGCTCGGCGCCTGCGTTCCGGGCAGGATGCCCATCTGCTGCGCAAGTGCGGCGAAGCCGCGCTCGGCCAGCGCGACGTTGTTCGGTTGAAGGCGGCTGCCGCTGCCCAGTTCCAGCATGAAGGCCAACGTGCCCGCGGCCAGGCATTGATAGTCGAGCGCGCCGGCGATGTTGCCAGGCAGTTCGCCCTTGCCCCCCACGTCCTGGCGGCATGCCAGATGAGGGTGAAAGCAGGCGATCGCGGCAAGCAACTGATCTTCGGTGATGCCGCTTGCGGGGTGATGCTTGTAGACGGTGTAGGGCGGCGCGTCGAACAGCGGGTTCATCGTGTGCAGATTGATCAGCACATCGGCCACGCCCTTCACCTCGTTCATGAGTGCATGGGCCACGCGCTCGGTGATCAACCCGTCGACGTTGCCCGGATAGCTCTGATCGAGGTCCAACTCGTCATAAGGGTTGCGCTTGCGTCGCGCATCCAGGGCTTGCGGATTGCCAGTCGGGGTGACCACGACGTTGCCCGACATCGCCTCGGCATCCAGCCCGCGCACGAACTGCAGTGCGGCAACGATGCCGTTGATCTCGTCGCCATGAACCTGGCCGTGCAGCCAGAGCGTGCGCCCGGGACGCGCCCCGCGCAGCGCCACATAGGGCAGGGACACCTCGGCACCGGAGGCCATCGAGCCAACACGCAAACGGCCCGAGGTGCGCGCCCCGCCGTCCCCGGACTTCAACCAATCACCCACCATACCCATGATGCAATCCCTCGCAAAAAAAGGCGGCCAGTCCGCAAGCTGCACGGCCCGAGGCTTCAGGGCCCGCGCCGTGTCGATGCCATCGTAGGGTCCGTGGGCGTCAGGCTCCAATTAGCCAGCGACAGAAAACCATTAGGAGCGTTGATGCATTCGGCACTTGCGTCATCCTGGTGCCTGCGGCGCCCGCGGGTGGTGCCGCTCTGCGCCGAAGGCGGGCGCTCAGACGCCGGGCGGGCGCTGGTGGTGAGCGTCGGTGCGCAGCAGCCGCATCCGGCTCTTCAGGATCTCGAACACCTGCCGCGTCACCGGATTCACGACGTGGCTGCGCACGTACAGGTGGTAGGTGAGGTCGGGCAGGCGCGGCATGCCGTCGTTCAAGCCCAGCACTCGCAGGCCCCTATCGAGCTGTTCCACTCCGCGCGCTGTCACCCCCAGCCCCGCGCGCAGCGCTGCTTTGATGCCGATCAGGCTGCTCGAGGTGTAGCGCGGAGTCCAGGCGATGCCCATGGCATCGAGCGCCTCGCGCCCCATGCGCCGAAAGATGCTCGGCCCGTCGGCATCGATCAGCGGGATTGGACTGGCCTGGTCGTGCAGATAGTTCGCGCTGCACAGCCACACGGTCGGCGATGTGCGCAGCACCACGCCTTCGAGTTCGGGATCGACGCGGTTGGAAATCGCCATGTCGATCTCGCCGCGCTTGAGTGACGCCGTCAGGAAAGGACTGCGCCCGACGTGAATGTCGAGTTGCAGCAGCGGCGAACTGCGCGCCACCTCCGTCAGGAGGGGCGGCAGCATGGTGTCGGCGACGTCGTGCGGTGCGCCGATGCGCAGCACGCCCTCGAGCCGACCCTGCTGGAAGGTGCGCAGTGCCTCGTCGTTGATGGCCAGCAGGTGGCGGGCGTAGGTCAGCAGCCGCTGCCCCTGGTCGGTCAACTTCTTCTGCCGGCCCTGCTTCTCGAAAAGCGGGTGGCCGATCTGTTCTTCCAGGCGCTGCATTTGTTGCGTCACCGCGGACTGCGTGCGATCGAGGTGCACGGCCGCGGCGGCAAAGCTTTCGTGCGAGACGATCGCGTCGAGCGATCGCAGCAGTTCGAGGTCCAGGGTTCTCATCCATTAATCTTATTGATGGATTCGCTGCCTTGGCTGAATTGTTCGCCAATCCCGACCTGCCTATAGTGGCAGTTTGCAAGTCAACGCAGGAGCCCCCTTGAGCAACCCATCACCCCAACGAGACGAGGCAGTGGTCGCGTCCATCGACCGCATGAAGCAGGCCACTCGCGCGGGCGAGCCGACACGCGAGAAGCTCGCCGACGTGCTCGACACGCTCGTGGCGCTGGCCGCACGGCGAGAGTTCTGGTCCGAGGCCGACTTCCCCGCGCCCGAGGCAGGCGAGCACCAGGCGCGCTACCTGATCGTCGAGGACCCCGACCAGAGCTACGCGCTCTACCTGAACGTGATGCGCCCGGGCAAGCGTATCGTGCCTCACAACCACACCACCTGGGCCTGCATTGCCGCCGTGGAGGGGACTGAGCACAACCGTGTCTACGAGCGCACAGACGACGGCAGCGAACCGGGCGTCGCGAAGCTTGCGGAGACCGACTGCGTGGTGGTCGCCCCCGGCACCGGGATCGCGCTCATGCCCGAGGACATCCACTCGGTGGAGATTCAAGGCGACCAGGTGATCCGTCATCTGCACATGTACGGCCGCGCGCTCGAGACTCTCGACCGGCGCACCGGCTACGACCTCGAGAAGGGCACCTGCCAGACCATGGGCATCGGCGTTCAGACCCGACGCTGACGCCCTCCCGACGACTGCTGGAAATCGTGCGCGGCCGGCCCTGGTCGCGCACCGTACGGCAGCGGCCACGACCACCCAATCTTCCTGCCCCTTCGCTTCATGCACCCACAGATCGACGCCCGAACCCTCAAGACCTGGTCGCACGACGGCGCCGAACTCGCGCTGCTCGATGTCCGCGAGCACGGCCAATACGGTGAATCCCACCTGTTCTATGCCACGCCACTTCCCTACAGCGCGCTCGAAACCGAGGTGGCGCGGCTGGTGCCGCGACGCTCGACGCGCACTGTGGTGTACGACGACGCGGGCGAAACCACTGGGGTCGCGCAGCGCGCAGCCGCCCGGCTGGCCGCCCTGGGCTATGACGAGGTCTCCGTCCTTCGCGGGGGCGCGCAGGGGTGGACGGCCGCCGGCTACCCGCTGTTCGCGGGCGTCAATCTGCCTTCCAAGACTTTCGGAGAGCTGGCCGAACGGGTCTATCACACGCCGCGCGTGAGCGCCGACCAGCTGTCCGCCATGCTCGAGCGCGGCGAGCCGGTGGTCGTCCTCGACGGACGCCCGGTGAACGAGTTCCGCAAGATGAACATCCCGACGGCGATCTGCTGCCCCAACGGGGAATTGCCCTATCGCATTCGGCAGCTCGTGCCCGACGACGCGACACCCATCGTGATCAACTGCGCGGGCCGCACGCGAAGCATCATCGGTGCGCAGACCCTGATCAACCTTGGTCTTCCCAATCCAATCTATGCACTGGAAAACGGCACCCAAGGCTGGTACCTGGCGGACCACGACCTCGAGCATGGGGGGCTGCGCCGCTACGAGGATGCGAGCGGGAGCGCTGCGCTGAAGGAACAGGCGGTGGCCCTGGCACGGCGTTTCGAAGTGCCGTTCGTCGACGCCGACACGGTGGCGCGCTGGGCCGACGATCCGCGGCGCACGCTGTTCCTCTGCGATGTCCGGACGCCGGAAGAATTTGAGTGCGGCAGCTTGCCGGGTGCGCGACACACGCCCGGCGGGCAGCTGATGCAGGCCACCGATCAATTCGTCGGCGTGCGCGGCGCGCGGCTCGTGCTGCTGGACAGCGACGGCGTGCGCGCGCCCGCGGTGGCGAGCTGGTTGCGGCAGATGGGACACGACGCCTCGGTGCTTGTCGACGGCCTCGACAGCGGCCTGGCGATTGCGCCGGCCGCCATGCCCGAACCGCCACCGCTCGCGACGATCGGCGCCCAGGCTCTGGCGAATCTTCTTCGCGACGGCGCTGCCGCGGTGCTCGACCTGCGGTCGAGCATGCAGTTTCGCGCCGCGCATATCGCGGGCGCGCGCTGGGCGATCCGTCCGCGGCTGAATGACGCATTGGCCGGCGAGACCCGGCAAGTGGTGTTGGTCGCCGACCAGCCGCAGGTGGCTGGATGGGCGGCCGCCTCGGACTGGCCCGCGAGCCTGCCCGCGCCCGTGCTGCTCGAAGGCGGCATGAAGGCCTGGGCGGACGCCGGCCTGCCGATCGAGCAGAGCCCTGCGCTCCCGGCCGATGCCGAGTGCATCGACTTCCTGTTCTTCGTGCACGACCGGCACGACGGCAACAAGGAAGCTGCTCGCCGCTACCTGGCCTGGGAGACCGGACTGGTCGCGAAGCTCGACGCGCAGGAGCTGGCCACCTTCCGCCTGCCTGAAACCCAACTGCGTCATGACACGGAGCACCGATCCAGCGCGGTGAAGCTCTCGGGCGCCGGAGTGGACTGATAGACGCGACGCAGAATCGATCCATGCCCACTCCCCACCCAGATCGTCCCGACCTGCAGTTGCAGACCCGTCTGCTGCACGCTGGACACGCTCCCGTCTTCGACGGCGGCCACGCGGTCAACCCGCCGTTGGTGCGCGCCAGCACCGTGCTTTTCGACAATGTCGCGCAGCAGCGCGAGATGCGCGGGCGCCGCGGCGAGGAGCGCCTCTTTACCTACGGCGCGCGCGGCACGCCCACCACCTTTGCGCTCGAGGACATCGTGAGCGAGCTCGAAGGCGCCTATCGAACGAAGCTGTTCCCCACGGGCCTTGCCGCGATCGGCATGACGCTGCTGGCCTACCTGAAGCCTGGCGACCATGTTCTGATGTCCGACAGCGTCTACGAACCCGCGCGCGCGCTGACGGAGAACTTTCTCAAGCCGTACAACATCGGCTGCACTTTCTTTGCCGCCGACGGCAGCGATGTCGAGGCCAAGTTCCGTCCACAGACGCGCCTGGTCTATGCCGAATGCCCGGGCTCGCTGGTCTACGAGATGTGCGACCTGCCGCGCATCGTCGAACTGGCCCATGCGCGTGGCGCGCTGGTGGCGGCGGACAACACCTGGGGCTCCGGCGTGCAGTACCGTCCGCTCGCGTTGGGAGCGGACATCTCGGTGATGGCGGCCACCAAATACCTGTCGGGCCACTCGGACGTCATGATGGGCACCGTGGCCACCACGCGTTCTGCCTGGGAGCCGCTCGCTGCCCGTAGCGACGGGTTCGGCATGACGGTGAGTCCCGACGACGCGTGGCTCGTCATGCGTGGTTCGCGCACGCTCGCCG
The DNA here is from genome assembly GCA_018820395.1 of Gammaproteobacteria bacterium. GTDB lineage: Bacteria > Pseudomonadota > Gammaproteobacteria > Burkholderiales > Burkholderiaceae_C > Variovorax. The sequence goes on from JAHJOG010000184.1 coordinate 9,101, forward strand.
CGCGACTGCAGATGCACGAGCGCCACGCCATGGTCGTTGCCCAATGGCTTCAGGGTCGACCGGAGGTGAAGACTGTCTTCTGTCCGGCCTTGCGCGAGCACCCGGGGCACGACATCTGGCTGCGGGATTGCACCGGCACGAACGGCTTGCTTTCCTTCGAACTCGAGCCGAGCACCAGCTCGCAATCTGTAGACGCCTTCATCGACAGCCTGCGGCTTTTCGGTCTGGGCGCCTCGTGGGGTGGCTACGAGAGCCTGGTGACCGCAGCGAACATGCAGCGTGCACGGAGCGTTGCGGACTGGAGCCAGCGAGGGCCGGTGATACGCCTGCACATCGGCTTGGAGGATCCCCGGGATCTGCTGGAGGACCTGAGCAACGGCTTCTCCGCCTTGCAGCCCTGAGTCGGATGTTGTGGGCGCCTTCGAACTGCGATAGACGCATCTCTTCGCCTACGATCGCCGGGACTCGGCTGATAGGCGAATGGGTGCCGCTGGCTTCGGCCGCCGAACGCAACCTTACTTGGCGCGGTACTTGTCCACCTGAGCGGCATCGAGCCGGTAGCCGCTGGCGCCCATTTCGGACTTTTTGCGCTCCAGGCGCAACGTGCCGCTGACCCACACGGGGCTCATCGTCTCGAAGCCCCGCGCCGGTGGGTTTGCATGCACATGGATGATCTGGTTGGCGGGTGGTGGCGGTGTGTGGATGCAGGCGCCGAAATACGGGACCAGCAGAAACTCCTTCAACCCCTTTTCGCTCTTCTCGAGCGGTACGACGAAGCCGGGCAGCTTCACCTTGCGCCCGTCGAGCGAAGCGACGGTCGGCGCCTCGTCCCAGACCTTGCGCATGCGGTCGTAGAGCGCTTTGACGCGCGGATCGGAGTCGGGCAATTCGCCCAGCTTCTGCAGATCGGCAAAGGACTTGGACGGGTCCCAGCCCGGTGGGACGAGTTCCTCCCACGCGATCTCCGAAAACTCGGCAGCGCGCAGCCAGGGCGTTGCGCTCAGGCTCGCGCTCGCTGCGAGCGCTTGCAAGAGACGACGTCTTGAGAACGGTGTGCTGGTGCTCGGTATGTGCATGGCATCAAATCCTTGGGGACAGGCCGTCGGCCAATGAGAGACGGTAGGCGCGCCAGCCGGGCAGCAGGCTTGCGAGCCAACCCGCCATCAGCAGGCCCAGCAACAGCAGCCACTGCATCAGGGAGGGTCGAGCGAGCTGCAACGAGAGGCCGTAATGAGACTGTAGCCAGGGCCCCAGCGCGACGACGCACCCTGCCAGCACGGCGATGCCGATCGCCATGCCGACCAGCGTCAGCAGGGTTCCTTCGAGCGCCAGCAATGCGAGCACATGGGAGGGGCTGGCCCCCACGGCCCGAAGCACCGCGAGTTCGCGCCGCCGTTCGTTCAGCCCCGCGAGCACCACCGACATCAGGCCTGCCATGCTGACCAATGCGACCAGTCCGGACATCAGCAGGAGCGCTTGCTCGCCCGCGCCGACCACGTCCCACAATTCGTCCAGCGCCACCCCGGGCAAGATGGACATCAAGGGCTCGTCCCCGAAGTGATTGACCTGGCGTTGCACCGAGAAAACCGCAGCGCGGTTCTGCAAGCCGACCAGCGCGGCCGTGACGCTCTTGGGCTGCAGGTTCATCTTGCGCGCGTCGTCGGCACCGATGTGCCGGCCGGGCAGCGGGGCGCCGGCCAACCAGTCGACGTGGATGGCCTCCATCGCCTCGAGACCGATGTGGACCGTTCGATCGACGGGCGTCCCGGTGCGCGCCAGAATGCCGACGACGGTGAAAGGCTTGTCCGCATGCTCGGCGCCCAGGCTCACTTCGCCCGTGCCATGGGCGAGCGTGATGCGCTGCCCGATCCGGTAGCCCAGGCGGTCGGCCACCTCGGCGCCCACTACGGCGTCGTAGAGATCGTGAAAGCGCTGCCCCTCTCGCACTTGCAAAGGCTGCTTCTCCCCATAGCGGAAATGTTCGAAGTAGTCCCCGGTGGTCCCCAATACCGGAAACCCGCGGTGCGAGTCGCCCAGCGACAGGGGGATCACCCACGCGACGCCGCGCAGCCGCTCGAGTGCCTCGATGCTGCTCCACCGGATGTTGTTGGTCGCGGCACCGACGTGAAACACCGCATACAGCAAGAGCTGGATGGACCCTGTGCGTGCGCCCACGATCAGATCCGTACCGGACACGGCCGAAGTGAAACTGCTGCGCAGATCCGTGCGCACGCGTTCCACGCCGAGCAGCATGAAGGTCGACAAGGCGATCGAGCAGACCGTCAGTGTCAGGGTGAAGCGCCGGTTCCAGGCGCTGCGCCAGGCCAGGCCTGCGAGAAAGCCGCCCTTCACGCCGCGGCCTCCTCGGCGCGCGCTGCCCTGTTGATCGCTGGCAACGACACCTGACGACCGAAACGATCGGCGTTGCGACGATCGTGACTGACGAACACCAGGGCGGTGCCGCCCGTGGCGCAGGCCGACAGGAGCAGGTCGAGAAAAGCCTGCCGCCGATCTTCGTCGAGTGCCGACGTCGGCTCATCGGCGATGACCAGGTCGGGCTGTCCCACCAGCGCGCGCGCCGCGGCAACACGCTGCTGCTGCCCGACCGACAACGTCTGAGCCTGGCGCCGCCAGACGGAGGCATCCAGGCCCATGCCCGTCAGCCAGTGCTCCGCCGCAGCGCGCTCGGAACCCGCGTGGAGGACCGCCGCATCGCGCCGGCGCGCGGAGAATCGGCAGGGCAGCAGCACGTTGTCCAGCGCGCTCAGATAGGGCAGCAGGTTGAACTGCTGGAAGATGTAGCCCACGTGATCGACGCGATGGCGATCTCGTGCCGCACTGCGCAAGCTCGTCCAGTCGGTGCCGAGCAGCGCGACGCGTCCCGCACGGGGCAACAGGACGCCGGCCAGGAGCGACAGCAACGTGCTTTTGCCGCAGCCGCTCGGCCCGTGGAGGAACAGGGTCTCGCCCGGTGCCACCTGAAGTTCGGCGATGTCCAGGCAATCTTTCGCATTTCCCGGCCACGCGAAGCGCAGATCCGTGAGCTCAAGCAGGCTGCCCGTCATGGCTGTGCTCAACGTGTCAGGCTCAGCCGCGCGGCACCGGGCGCGAGCGTGCGTTTGAACTGGCCCTGGGGCGAGGCCACCTGCGCGTCGATGGTGCGGATGCGCTTGAAGGGTTCGAACAGTTTGACGTCGATGAAACGGGCCTCGGCCGACTTGGCGCACGTGAAGACGATGTCCACGTCGATGTCGGCATGCTCGTCCGCACCGTGGGCGCGATGGGGTTCGGCTTCCTTCTCCACGCCGAGACCTAGCGCGGAGGAGACGAGCTTCACTTGCGAAAGACGGCATTCGGCTGCGGGGTCCGGCTGAAACAGCGCGTCGGCCGCATTCAGGCGCCTCACCATGTCCGCGACACGCTGGCGCTCGGCGTCCGAGCGTGGTGCGCGCTCGAAGCCCAGAAACCCGTCCAGCGGGGATTCGATGGCCAGGGTGATCGTTTGCGCGTCCACTGCGACGTCCAGGGCCAGACGGCCATGGGTGTGTGCGTGCTGCTGTGCTGCGGCAGGAAGGGCAGCGGCCAGGATGCCAGTGATTACGGTTGTCGCGAGATGGGGGCGACGCATGGGCAAGGAAGGCAGTCTGAACATGGGGTACGTGGAGCTCCGGCAGCGGATTGGCCAGACACTGTGAGAGCGACCGACCGAAAAAGTTCGTCCTGTCGCTGAGCCTCGGAAATGTACTGCCCAGGGTGTACCGGCCCCGCATGTTCTGACAATGGACTGCCATCGCGTTGTGCATCCTGTGATGCAGGTCAAGGAGCAATCCCCGCCAAGGCCTAGAGTGAGGCCGTCACCACAGGCGAGAGGTCTTGCAATGAAGCGACGCAATCTGCTGATCGGCGCGACCGTTGCTGCCGCGTCCGCCGCCGCGACCGCGGCCGCTTGGCGTTTCTCGGTGGGAAGCTCTGCCACCTACGCGCTGCACGTCGATCGACTGCGCGAGCCTTTGCCCGCAAAGCCCGAGATCGAGGATCTCGTCCGTTGCGCCACGCTGGCGGCGAACAGCCACAACACTCAGCCTTGGCGCTTCGTCGCTGGGCCCGATGCCATCGACATCTTCCCGGACTTCGCGCGCGCGACGCCGGCGGTCGACCCCGTCAACCACCATCTCTTCATCAGTCTGGGGTGCGCGATGCAGAACCTGGTCATCGCTGCGACGGCGAGTGGCAGGCCGGGCACCGTCGCTGTCGGGGAAGACGGCTCCCAGCGCTATGAGTTCTCGCGTGCCGCACCGCGTGCCGATCCGCTGATGACGGCCATTGCGCGGCGCCAGTCCACGCGCGCGATCTACGACGGCCAGCCCGTCGCAACCAAGGACATCGACACCTTGCGCCAGGCGGCGAGCGCACCCGGAGTCCATGCGATCGTTCTCACGGAGCGCCACCAGATCGATCAGGTCAGGGATCTCGTCTTGGCCGGCAATGACGCCCAAATGTCCGATCCGTCCTTCATGGCCGAACTCAAGGCGTGGCTCAGGTTCAGTCCACGCAGCGCAATGGCGTCGGGGGACGGCCTGTATGCGGCCTCCAGTGGCAATCCCGTCGTGCCGCAGGCGCTCGGAGCACAGGCCTTCGACCTTCGTCACGCCAGCGGCCGAGAACGCGAAGTACGCGCGCCAGATCGATTCCTCGGCGGGCATCATCGTGCTCATCGCAGAGCGGCAAGACCCGGCCCATTGGGTGGCAGTGGGGCGGGCCCTTCAGCGATTCGCGCTGACTGCCACGTCGCTCGGCCTCAAGCACGCTTTCATCAACCAGCCTGTCGAAGTGCCGCAGTTCCGGTCGCAGTTGGCTTCGATGCTCGGCGATGGGAGCCGCAGCCCGGACATCGTGCTGTGCTTCGGCCGGGGGCCGACGCTCCCGTTCTCGCCGCGGCGGCCGGTGGCATCGGTGCTGACTCGGCGCGCGGCTGCAGGTGGTTCTTGAGCAGTGCGTCCAGTAGCCGGTGTGCGCGGTTTCACGGCGCCGTCACGGCCGCCACCAGACCATTCAACGCCTTCGACAGATTCGGCACCGCCGCGCAGCTCGATGCGCCGTGGCGAGCGGCGATCCATGCCGGATCGTTGTAGCCGATCCAGGCCTGGCCTTTATCGTCCTGCCAGACCAATGCCTTCAACGGAAGATCGATGCCGGCAGACTGTGCGCACTCCAACAGCGGGGTGCCGCCTTGCGGGTTGCCGAAGATGAACACCTCGGTCGGCCGGAGCGTGCGGCCGACAGTGGCGGCGCCTGCGGCATGGTCGATGCGCGCGAAGAGCTTCAGGCCGCGGTCCTGGATCGCGGCCACGAGGCGCGACGACGTGTCCGCGATGGAGTGCGGACTCTTGACGGCCATCAGGCCATCGGCGGCGTGGCAAGCGAACGGGCCGCAGAGGGCGAGGGCGGCGAGGGCGGCAGTGGCGGCGCATGGCAATTTCATGGTGGTGGTCCTTGGGTCCGATGACGCGGGCTTTCGCAACCCGCAGCATCTCGATTCCGCGCACCCGGCGCAAGCGGCACATCCCGCGGAAGCGCCAGCGGGCGTGGACCCTCCCTAGGGGTTCTCCCCAGCCCGCATGCTGCGTCGGGCGTCGTACATTGGTAACCGGTTTCCCATAAAGCGCCGGCACTAACGCTTAGAAATCAAAACTTAGTCGGTTCTCCTGATCGATTTGGGTAACCGGTTTCTCAACCCGAGGAGACACAATGCAAAACTCAACCAACGGCCGCCGTGCCGATGCACGCCGTCAATGGATGTGCCGCATGGGCGCTCTTGCCCTGTCGGCCGCAGCGCTGATTCACGTTCCATTCGCCACCGCAGCCGACAAGAAGACGCTGGTGATCGGCATGGACATCGGCGACGGCCGCACCTACGACCCGGCGCGGCAGGCCGACCTCTCGCCGCCGCTCACGCTCGGCGCCGTGTACGAACAGCTGGTGACGCTCAGCGCCGACGACCTCACGCAGGTCAAGCCGATGCTGGCGAGCTCGTGGAGCTTCGACGAAGCCAAGAAGGTGTGGGTCTTCAAGCTCAAGCCGGGCGTCAAGTTCTGGAACGGCGATGCGCTCACGGCCGACGACGTGAAGTTCTCGCTGGAGCGCCTGATGAACGTCAAGGACCAGCCGAGCGCCGACGCGTCGAACCTGCAGCGCGTCGACGTGGTGGACCCGCAGACCGTCGAAATCGCACTCAAGGTGCCCGCGCCGTCGAACCTGATCGACCTCACGGGCACGGTGTTTTCGATCTATTCGAAGAAGATGGTCGAGGCGCAGGGCGGCTCGAGCGCGCCCGACGCCAAGGACAAGGACAAGGCGACGGCCTGGCTGAACGCGAACTCGGCCGGCTCGGGCCCTTATCACATGGTCTCGTGGGAGCGCAACGCGCAGGTCGTGCTGGCACGCAACCCCAACTACCACGGCGGCACGGTGCCTTTCGAGCGCGTCGTGATCCGACACATTTCCGACGGCGCGGCGCAACTGCTCGCCGTGCGCCGCGGCGACATCGACATCGCGATGAACCTCAATGCCGAACAGCTCGACACGCTGGCCGGCAACAAGGACGTCGGCATCCAGAAGACCACCAGCATCGACACGATGCTGATGACCATGACCAACAGCGCGACGATGAACCCTGCGCTCGCCAAGCCGCAGGCGCGGCAGGCCGTGGCGGCGGCGATCGACTACGACGGTCTGATCAAGGGCCTGGTCGGCGGTTTCTCCCAGCGCCCGCCCTCGTTCATTCCGATCGGTGCGGCCGGCGTCACCGAAGCGACGGCCAAGCAGATCGGCTACAAGGAAGACCTGCCGAAGGCGCGCCAGCTGCTCAAGGACGCCGGCCTGGCGGACGGATTCAACTTCGAGCTGATCTACCCGAACACGCCGTACTTCAGCACCTCGTTCCAGCTGATCGCGCAGAAGATCCAGTCCGACGTTGCACGCGTGGGCATCAAGATCGACCTGAAGCCGATGGACACCGTCAACTGGCGCACCCAGTTCAACACCGGCAAGGCGCAGGCCGTGCTCGCGTTCTGGACCGCCACTGCGCCCAACCCGTACATCTGGGCGAGCGCGTCGGTGCAGCGCCTCGCCAAGCGCATGTACTGGGAGCCGGCGGCCGAGACGACCGAGCTGATCGACAAGGCGCGCGCCGAATCCGACGTGCAGAAGCAGCAGGCGATGTACCTCAAGTACCAGCAGACGCTCATCGACCAGGCCAACTACGTGATGCTTCTGCAGCCCATCTACCGGGTCGCAGTGAACAAGGCCGTGACCGGCGTCGAGCTCACGGCGAACATCTGGAAGATGGACATGAAGAAGATCCGTCCGGCCCAGTGATCGAGGGGCAGCGAGGAAGGCCATGCGCTACATCGTCCAACGCCTGATCGGCATGCTGCTCACGGCGCTGGCGGCCACGGTCGTGATCTTCCTGATCTCGTCGCAGGTGCCCGGCGATCCGGTGCTGGCGCAGTTGGGCGACCTCGCGGCGGCCGACCCGGCGATCGTGCAGGCCTTTCGCGACCGGTGGCGGCTGGACGATCCGCTCGCCACGCGCTACTGGGCCTTTCTGACGCACCTCGTGCAGGGCGATCTGGGCATGTCGATCTCCACGCAGCGGCCGGTGATGGACGACATCCGGCAGTACGCGCCGGCCACCATCGAACTCGCGACCGCCGCCTTCGCGCTGTCGCTTCTGATCGGCGTGCCGCTGGGCATCGCGGCCGGCGTGTGGCGCGACAGCCCGGTCGATCACGTGGCGAGACTGATCTCGCTGGTCGGCGTGTCCGCGCCGACCTTCTGGCTGGCCTTCATTGCGATGTCGCTCTTCTACGGCGGTCTCCAGATCGCGCCCGGGCCAGGGCGGCTGGACGTGATTTCCATTCCGCCGCAGTCGATCACCGGCCT
>JAHJOG010000185.1 GCA_018820395.1 Gammaproteobacteria bacterium
CATGCGGATCGACACCGACGTGAGGAGTCCCTCGAAGGTGCGCGGCGGGCCGAAGTAGTAGCTCGGTCCGATCTCGCGCATGTCGTTCATCACCGTCTCGGCCGACTCGGGGCAGTTGAGCGTGAATCCGCCGACCAGCCACCGCGCCACCGAAAACAAGTGGTCGCCGACCCAGGCCATCGGCAGATAGCTCATGATGTCGTCGCCCGGCCCGAGCCGATCGGTTTGGACGCCGCCGCGGCCCGCCGCGATGAAGCTGGCATGCGTCTGGCACACGCCCTTGGGCTTGCCGGTCGTGCCGGAGGTGTACAGGATGACGGCCACGTCGCCGGGCTCGCCCGCAGCCACGCTCTGTTCGAAGTCGCCGGGGTGGGCAGCATCCCAGGCGCGGCCGAGTTCGCGAAGGCGCTCGTAGCCGAGCACGCCCGGCTGGTCGTAGTGGCGCAGCCCGCGCGGATCGTCGTAGACGATGTGGCGAATGGCCGGTCGCGCTTCGCGGCATTCGAGCAGCTTGTCGACCTGCTCCTGGTCCTCGACGATGACGAATTCGATCGACGCGTCGTCCAGCATGAACACCATCTCGCCGGCGACCGCGTCCTGATAGAGCGGCACCGGCACGCCGCGCAGGCACTGCGCGGCCACCACGGCCAGGTAGAGATGCGGGCGATTGGCGCCGACGATCGCCAAGTGATCTCCGGCTCGAAAACCCAGGCTCGCCAGACCGCAGGCGATTTCGCGCATCTCGGTGGCGGCCTCGGCCCAGCTCCAGGTCTGCCAGATGCCCAGGTCTTTCTCGCGCACGGCCGGTGCGTCCGGCCGTTGTCGGGTGTGCTGCAGCATCCAGCGGGGGAAAGTGTCTGCATCGGTTTGCGCCATGGCCGGACTGTAGGGAGCGCTTTGACGTCCGCTTGTCGTTTGGACGACAATCCTAGGGAGACTACTGTCCGGAGTTTCCCGATGCGCATGGGTCATTCGATCAAGGACCGGGTGAGGCCCGCCACGCCGGAGGAGCTAGAGGGCATTCCTTGGCTGCTCACGCTCGGCCCAACCGAGCGACGGCGTGCGGAGGGGGCGGTCGAAGTCGGCGAGGCCGAACCGGGCGACCTGGTCTGCCGCATCGGCCGTCCACCCACCTACTGGTTCGGTGTGGTCCAGGGCTTGCTGAAGATGAGCAACGACAACGCCGACGGCACCTCGATGACCTACAGCGGGCTGCCACCCGGCGGGTGGTTCGGCGAAGGCACGGCGCTCAAGCGCGAGCCGTATCGCTACAACATCCAGGCCTTGCGGCGCAGCGTGGTGGCCGGCCTGCCGATCGACGACTTCCATTGGCTGCTCGATCACTCGATCGGCTTCAACCGCTTCGTCATGAACCAACTCAACGAGCGGCTGGCGCAGTTCATCGCGGCGCGGGAAGCCGACCGGCTCAACGATCCCGATGCGCGCGTGGCCCGCAACCTGGCGGCGCTCTTCAACCCGGTGCTGTTCCCCGGTGTCGGCGAACTGCTGCGCATCACGCAGCAGGAGCTCGCCTACCTGATCGGCTTGTCACGCCAGCGGGTCAATGAAGCGCTGGGCACGCTCGAGGCCTCGGGGGCGATTCGTGTGGAATATGGCGGACTGCGCGTGCTCGACCTCGCGGCGCTGCGCGAGGGCGGCATGCCGAAAGCCCCTGCTCAGGCCCGCGCTTCGACGCGCCGCACCAGCTTGTCTTCGCTGTAGAGCCGCAGATAGGCGGAGGTTTCTTCCGCCGGGCAATGCAGCCAGTCGTCGAGCCATGCGTCGCGCAGGAACACCACGCGGCGCTGATCGGGGCGTGTCGCGTGGGGGAGCGTCAGCAGCGCGAAGCTCTCGACGCAGTCGCCATTGGGCGCCCTCCAGCCGTTCCAGAGCCCGGCCAAGGCGAGCGGGTGCCCGTCGGCGCGCGTCACGCGAAGCCACTCATCGTCAGCGTCTCCGTTGCGGAAGATCGCATCGGCGAGGACCACGCAACGGTGCCCGCGTTTCCACGGCTGAAGAAAGTTGCGCTCCTTGGCCGCCGATTCGCTGCGCGCCTCGAAGGTGTCGGCGTCGAGCCCATCCTTGGAAAAAAGCGGAATCAGTCCCCAGCGGCCGCGCACGAGCTCGAACCGGGCCAGGGCGTCGCTGCCGACGCGATCGCCCCGGGGCTTGCGCACGAACATCCCCTGGTCGCCGGGCTTGACCAGTGCGGACGCGGGCTGGACGGAAAGTCCGAAGCGCTCGGCGTAATGGCGTCGCTCGCCGGTGGCTAGGTAGTGCAGGGGCATGGTCGCAATGTAGAAAGGTCTGCGGAGTATCGTCAATGAAGGGTCGGACGCGGGCCGATAACATGCAGCGATATCGTCACTCATTCACGAAAGATCCCCATGCCCGTGTCTCGTCTCACCATCATCACCGGCGCTTCGCGAGGCCTCGGCCGGGCCATGGCCGAGCGTCTGCTCGAGCCGGGCCGGCGCCTGCTGTGCATTTCGCGGCGGGTCGACGACGCATTGGACCTGCGCGCGCGGGAAGCCGGTGCAGAACTTGAGCAATGGAGTCTGGATCTCTCCGATCCGGTGGCCGCTTCCGAGCGCCTGACGAGCTGGCTGGCGACGCAGGATGGGTCGAGCTTCGAAGAAGCGACGCTCATCAACAACGCCGGCACGGTGGGAAGCCCGCGACCGCTGTCGCAAGCGGACCCGAACGAGCTCGCGCAAGCGCTCCGCGTCGGCCTCGAGGCGCCAATGTTGCTCACGGCCGGTTTTCTGGCAGGGACGCGTCCATGGAGCGCGCAGAGAAAGGTGCTGAACATTTCGTCGGGGCTCGGGCGGAACGCCATGGCCAGCCAGGCCCCGTATTGCGCGGCCAAGGCGGGGATGGATCATTTCTCGCGTGCGGTTGCGCTCGAAGAAGCCCGGGTGGAGGGCGGTGCGCGCATCGCCTCGTTGGCGCCCGGCGTGGTGGACACCGACATGCAGGCCGCATTGCGCGGCGTCGAGCCCGAGCTGTTTCCGGATCGCGCGCGCTTTCTGAAACTGAAGTCCGAAGGGCAACTCGACAGCGCGGATTCGGCGGCCGGCAAGATCCTGGCTTACCTGGCCCGCGCCGATTTCGGCAACCAGCCCGTGGCGGACATTCGGGATTGAGCCGAGGACGTGGTCCGGCTCAGGACGAACGGCTCAGTGGAGCGTTTGCGGGCCGTGGTCCGGCTCCGAGCGGCGGTAGGCGTTCACCACGGGAACGGTGCCTTGAGGCGAGCGCTTCTGATCGGTCCGGCGCTGCAATGCGGCAATGCCGGCCATCATCGCTGCACCATAGGTCGGCATCGGGCCTTCGGCGGCATCGACCGGGCGGCAGTCGACGCCGTCCTGCTTCTGCAGCACCCAATAGAAGTGACCGGCGATGGGCTCATCGACCACCAGTGCAATTCCTTCCGTGTCCATGTTCGCTCTCCTTGATCAGTCCGGGCTTCGAGTTGTACGCACGCGCCGTCCGGACGGCGAGCAACGATTTCACGCTGCGCTGCCGGCCGTGGCGATAGGCGCGGCATCTGTGCATTACGCCCGGCGTTCCTCTGGCCGACAATTCCGAAATGACTGAACCGTACGACACCTCTCGGCTCAACAAACGCATGGCCGAACTCGGCCTGTGCTCGCGGCGCGAGGCCGATCAATGGATCGCAGAGGGGTGGGTGCGCGTCAACGGCAAGGTGGCGCCGATGGGTGTGAAGGTGACGCCAGCGGACCGCATCGAAGTGGACCCCAAGGCGCGCGAGCAACAACAGCATCAGGTCACCGTGCTGTTGAACAAGCCCATGGGTTTCGTGAGCGGTCAGGCAGAGGATGGGCACGAGCCGGCGGTGGTGCTGTTCCAGCCGCGCACGCACTGGCGCGAGGACGCGAGCCGCCTGCGCTTTTCACCCACGCAACTGCGCGGCCTCGCACCGGCGGGCCGCTTGGACATCGACTCGATCGGGCTGCTGGTGCTCACGCAGGACGGCCGCGTCGCGCGCCAGCTGATCGGGGAAGACTCGATGATCGAAAAGGAATACCTGGTGCGCGTGGCGTACGGGCCCGTCGCGCAGAACTCGCAAGCCGCGTTTCCGCGCGAGAGGTTGGCCCTGCTTCGCCACGGACTCGAGCTCGACGGCCAGGCGCTTCAGCCGGCACAGGTCGAATGGCAGAACCCAGAGCAACTGCGCTTCGTGCTGACAGAGGGAAAGAAGCGGCAGATCCGCCGCATGTGCGAGTTGGTCGGGCTCAAGGTGGTCGGGCTCAAGCGCATCCGCATCGGGCGTGTGGTGCTCGGCAACCTGCCCGTGGGACAGTGGCGATATCTGGGAGCGAACGAGCGATTCTGAATCCGCTGGGCGTGGTCAGAGCCCGTGAACGACGAACAGTCCGCGCGAGGACTTCGGGACTCTCAACGTCGCCTCGCCCACTCGGCTGAACGCGTGCTCGTGGCCATCGATGACGATCGAGCGCATGTTGGTCCAGACG
>JAHJOG010000186.1 GCA_018820395.1 Gammaproteobacteria bacterium
CATCCTGGGCAGCCCGGCCGCGCTGAGGCGCCTGTTGGTGAAAGAGATCGAGGCCGACGCCAAGACTTTCGAAGACGCGAGGCGCACCTTGATCCAGGCCGAGAAGCGTGCCGTGGCCGAAGTGCGTGTGGTCGACGAGCCGGTGACGGTGATCGTGTCGGAGAAGGGCTGGGTCCGTACGCAGAAGGGCTGGGCCGGCGAGCGCGCGTCCGGCGCAGCAGCGCCCGAATACAACTTCAAGTCCGGCGACGCACTCTACGGCGCCTTCGAATGCCGCACGGTCGACACTTTGCTGGTGTTCGGCACCGCCAAGGATAAGACGGTGCGCGTCTACACCGTGCCGGTGGCGTCGCTGCCGGGCGGGCGCGGCGACGGCCAGCCGGTGACGACCCTCATCGAACTCGAAAGCGGCACCCAAGTCGCGCACCATTTCGCCGGGCCGGCGTCCGCGAGCCTGCTGCTTGCGAACACCGGCGGTTTCGGATTCATCGCCAGCGTGGAGAACATGATGTCGCGCCAGCGCGGCGGCAAGGCGTTCATCGACGTGGGCGAGGGCGAGCAGCTCTGCCGGCCCTCACTGGTTGGCGGCGCGAGCGGCACCGATCCGCTTCCGGCCGCGACGCACGTGGCCTGCGCATCGACGGGCGGGCGCATCCTGACGTTCGAAATCGCGGAGCTCAAGTCGCTGCCCAAGGGCGGCCGGGGTTTGACGCTGATCGATCTCGAACCGAAGGATTCGCTGGCCGGCGCGGCCGCCTACACGCGCAGCATCACGATCGAGGGCATCGGGCGCGGCGGCAAGGCGCGTGAAGAGACGCTGGAAATCCGCACCCTGAACAACGCACGCGGCGCGCGCGCTCGCAAGGGCAAGGCGGCCGACCTGGGGTTCAAGCCGTCGTCCGTGAAGCGCGTGCTCTAGTCACGGAAAGGCTCTCTCGTGGACATCGGATTCGTCGGCATCGTGGCCTTCGCGCTGAGCGGGCTCGCCAGCTTTCTGATCGGGCGCTGGCTTTCGCGCGGCCGGCGGAAGAAGAAGGCAGAGCGCGAGCGGTTGGAGAGGGAGGCCAGCGAAAGCCGGCAGGTGCGGCGGGCTCGGCAGCGGAAGGGCTGACGCGGCAGTGCGCCCGGCAGGTGGCGTTTGTCTGCCCCATGGACAGTGCGGCCGGTAGGTGGCGTTCGTTCGTCCCATGGACGGTGCGCCCGGCAGGCAGTGCGAGCTGTGCCGGCTTCACTGCGGTGGCCCTTCGGGAGGTCGTGACAGCCCCCCGGCTTAGCACTGCGCTTCGCTCCGTGTCATTCGCCACCCCCCGAGGGGGAGGCCCGGCCGCCTTGGGGCGGCCCGGCGGCGGTCGGAATTGCGGTGTCCCTCACACCGCAGAGGCGCCTACACAGCCCGCACTGCATGCCGGGCTCCGTGGGTGGGGTTGCGTTGTGTGTGCCTCGGCCCGTGCGTGCGCTGAGAGCGATGGTCAACGAGCGGTGTTCGACCTGTCGTGGTCGCGCCCGATTCGACTTGCACCCTGCTTCACCCGCGACTTGCGGCAGTACCCAACCGTGAGCAGCTCGCTATCGCAGAGGGCCGTCGCGCCCCAGCAGCGGTGCACACAACCGTCGATCACCCCAAGCCCGTGGGGCGGTGTGCGGCGGGACAGCGCCTCTGTGCCGCCGAAGCGCGCAGCGACAGGCGGAAAAAGGGCCGCAGTTGTTTGAGCCGAAGGCGAGTTCTGCGGACCCCGCCTGTCGTGAGCACTGCAGGGAAGCCCGAAGGGCCGGCACAGTGAAGCAGTCCCGCCGCACACCGCCCCACGGGCGCTCCCACCAACGAACACAGAACGCCGCACACCGCTCCGTGGGCGCTCCCACGTGCTCCACGCAACCAACCGAAAACAAGTACTCCGAAACCCGGCCCCAAACCCACAGGTCACCTCAACCCTTCCCACCACCGCCTGTTCTCCCGAGCCGCCCCCACGGTCACCACCTCCCCGATCTCCGGAGTCGCCAGCTCGATCCGCTTCTGCTGCGACAACGAAGCGATGCGGTCCAACGGGTCGTGCCACGTGTGAAACGCCAGATCGAAAGTGCTGTTGTGCACCACGAAAAGCGTCTTGCCATGCAGATCCTCGAAGGCGCTCACCGTCTCTTCCGGTGTCATGTGCACCGACGGCCAGTAAGCGTCGTACGCGCCGTTCTCCATCATCGCCAGATCGAACCCACCGAAACGCTCGCCGATCTGCTTGAAGCCCGGAAAGTACCCCGAATCGCCGCTGTAGAAAATCCGCTGATCACCGCTCTCGATCACCCATGAGGCCCACAGCGTCGTGTCGCGATCCGTCAGGCTGCGCCCCGAAAAATGCTGCGCCGGCGTCGCCGTGATCCGCAGGCCCGCGTGCTCCGTCGCCTGCCACCAATCGAATTCCGCCACCCGGTCGGAAGGAACTCCCAGCCCTTCCAGCCGAGCCCCCACGCCCAACGGCACGAAATAGCGCTTCACGCGACGCGACAGATATTCGATCGTCGCCGTGTCGAGGTGATCGTAGTGGTCGTGCGAAAGAATCAGCCCTTCGATTTCCGGAAGATCCTCGAGCCTCATCGGCGGTGCGTGAAAGCGCTTCGGGCCGAACCATTGCACGGGTGAAGCACGCTCGCTGAAGACCGGATCGATCAGCCAATATTTGCCGCGCAGCTTCAACAGGTGCGACGAGTGGCCGAGGCGGACCAGGTGATTGCCTGCCGGGTCGAGCGCGGCGAGCGCCGCAGGCGACAGGGGGCGCACCGGGATCGGATCGACGGGCACGGTGTCGGTCTTGCCGGCGGTGAAGAAACGCGACCAGATCTTCCACGTGCCGGCAGACGGACGGGCCTGCGGGTTGGCCATGTTCTTGAAGCCGCATCCCTTGAACTGCTTCGATGCCGCGTACGGCGAGTCGCAATGGCCTTGGGTATTGCTCGCGCAGCCGACCAGCAAGGCGCCTGCCAGGCCCAACCCCAGCACGCATCGCAGCACCGTCCATGCGCGCCTGCGGAAAACATCGTCGAAGGGAGTCTGCGCTGGATGGAACGTCATGGTCGGCGAGCTTAACAAGCGCTGCACCTTGCCGTGTGCGGCCCCCGCGATTCATGGCATAGACCGTTCGCGCAATTGAAGCATCGCGCCATGCATGAAATATTGCGCCGGCTAGACAAGGAGCTTCATGGACGAGCCCATTCGCAAGCTGGTAGACGAACGGCGCGCCGCACTCGGCGTGGCCAAGGACGGCGACGGACGCCCCTGGGGCCTGGCCCTGTCGGGCGGCGGCATCCGCAGCGCCACCTTCTGTCTCGGGTTGATCAAGGCGCTGGCGGCGAAGCAGCAGTTGCTGCGCTTCGATCTCATGTCGACTGTCTCGGGTGGCGGCTACGTCGGCGCAGCCATCGGCAAGCTGTGCAACGACGCGAAGTCGGCCGACGAAGTCCGCGGCGTCGAGGCGGCGATGGGCAACGTCGATCGCGTTCGCTTCGGTGGATGGTTGCGCTCCAACGGGCGCTACCTGATCCCGGGCGGCTTTCGCGACGTGCTGTTCGCCACCGCGCTTTACCTGCGCAACTTGCTGGGCACGCACATCGAGCTCGCCATCGTTGCCAGCCTGATCGGCATGGTGCTGGCTGCCATCAACCTGCTGCTGTGGGACGTCGTGTTTCGCGCGGTCGACCTGAACGACGCCAGCCAGCTGGCGGGTGCGGGCATCACGCATCTTTCGAGCGTGCAATCGGTGCGGCTGCTGGTGCAGTGGGCCACGCAATGGCCGACCTTGTGGTTCACGCTCGTCGGTCCCTTCATCGCGTCGATCATCCTGGCGTGCGCCTACTGGTCGGTGCGCGACAAGCGATCGGCCCCATCGCTTCTGCTGCAGGCCGCCATGTGGCTCGCGCTCGGCCTGGCGGCCTGGTGGGTCGGCCCGATGCTGGTGGAGAACTTCGGTGGGCCACTGTGGCTGACGCCTGCGTTCGTCGGCTTCGCGCTGTGCTGGATCCTCGCCTTGCTGTGGGTGCTGCTGCGAAGCCGGACGCGCTCGCCGGCCGAGGTGCGCAACGAACTGACCGACCGTCTGGCATCGGTGGTGAACGCGGCCTTGCTCATCGTCATGCTCGGCCTGCTGGATCGCAGCGCCTGGTGGCTGGCCGCCGAAGGGCAGGAGCAGCGTGTGTCGTACGGCGCGGCGCTGCTCGTGGTCGCGGCGGCGCTGCGCGGCGTGCTCCCGATGCTGTTGACGCAGAAGCAGCAGCTGCCGGGGGTGGGCAAATCGTTGTTGCTGGTGCTGGCGAGCGCAGTCGGCCTGGTGCTGGCTTTCTGCCTCGCCGCGTGGTGGATCGGCGTCGTGTATGCCGCCGTGCTGCTGCCCGTCTTCACGCCGGACGGGCTGGTCTTTTCGCGAGGCTGGGCATGGCTCGGCACCATCGCCGTGGTCGTGGGGAGCTACGCGATCGTGACGGGGCGCAACTTTGCCTTTCTGAACATTTCGTCGCTGCACATGTTCTACAAGGCGCGGATCGTGCGCGGCTATCTCGGGGCGGCGAACAGCAAGCGGTTGGGCGGCCGGCCGACAGAGTCGATGTCGGGGCTCGAACCACCGCGGGTGCCGGTCGGCGAAGTCGATTCCGGCGACGATTTTCCGCAGCACGGTTACGCGCCGCATGCCCAAGGTGGGCCGGTCCACCTGGTCAACGTCTGCATCAATCAGACGCACGACACCAAGCAGCGCTTGTTCAACCGCGACCGCAAGAGTCTGCCTTTCACCATCGGCCCGCGCGGCTGGATGCAGGCGGCCGGCGCGGATTGGGTGCAGGCCCACGGGGACGCCGCTCAGTCGCTCGGCGCTTGGACGGCGATCTCGGGTGCCGCGTTCGCGCCCGGGTTGGGCCATCTGACGCGGCGCGGGATCTCGGCGCTGACCGTGTTTGCCGGACTGCGGCTGGGCTACTGGTGGAACAGTGCCGACGCTGGCGTCGTGCAGCGCGGCGCGGCCGTGCGCAGCAGCCCGTGGCTGATGAAGTCCCGCTTCCTCCTGCTCGAATGTTTCGGCGCCTTCCCGGGCAGCAGTTCGGCGAGCTGGTACCTGAGCGACGGCGGGCATTTCGAGAACACGGGCGCCTATGCGCTGCTGCGGCAGGAGGCGTCGCTGATCGTCATCGCCGACTGCGGCGCCGACCCCGAATACCGCTTCTGCGACCTCGAGAACCTGGTGCGCCGTGCGCGCATCGACCTGAACGCCGAGATCACCTTCATGAAGCCCGCGCCCGGGGCCGACTGGGACCGGCTGGAGGCCTTCGGGTCGCTCAACGACCTGGCATCCTTCAGCAGCCAGGCTTGCCTTGCCATGGCCCAGGTGCGCTATGCGAGCGGCGCCTCGGGGCAGATCCTTTTGGTCAAGCCCAACGTGTCGGCGACGCTGCCGGTCGACCTGGTCAATTTCAAGGCCGCGAACCCGCTCTTTCCCCAGCAACCGACCACCGACCAGTTCTTCGACGAGGCGCAGTGGGAAAGCTATTTTCTGCTGGGGAGCGAGATCGGCGGGCGCATCGACGGACAGGTCCTGGACCGGATCGCAAGTGGCGCCGCGGGGCTCTTCGTGCCGGACGACGGGCAGCCGCGCCAAGTGAAGGCAACGGACAAGGAGGCCGGTGCGGCCGTCAAGGCGGCGCCGGTGGCCGCCACGCCGCTCAGTCGGTTGCAGGCCCGTGTGATGCAGTCCGGTGCCGTGACGGCGTCGGTGGGCATCGGCACCGCCGCCACGCTGGGCGTTGCCGCCTGGCAGGGCATCGACACTTGGCGCGCCCAACGCGCTGCCACCGAGCAGGCCGAGAACGGCGCTTTCAAGGAACTGACCGAACGCTGGGCTCGACTGCAAGCCGGGCCCGCGACCGGCGAGGGCGCCTCGACGCTCGCGGCGGAGCTGTTGCGCACGGGCGATCTGCTGTGCCGCGAAGGAGGCAGCGAGAACTTCATGACCAAGTTCAGGCTCTCGGTGCGCATCGTCGACGACGCCAAGGAGGCCTGCGCGAGTCAACCGACCGAGCGGCGTGCACCGGCCTGCGTGCGCCTGCTCGACACCGGCAACGGCATCGACTGCCTGCAACCCCCGCAGCCATCGGCCTGCGCACCGCGCTATTGGGCGCGCGACTACAGCGGGCAGACGGGTTCGAAGCAAAACTGCAGCGGCATCCTTCCGACGCCCTGGCCGGTGGTCGTCTGGCTGCACGACCGGTTCACGGGTGTGACTTCGGAGGGCGGGCCGGCGGTGGTGGCTTCGGCACCGCCACCGGCGCTGCCACCGTATGCGATGCCGACGCCCTCCGCGGCCGTGCCGGGCAGTGGTGGAGCGGGATCGCCGAGTGTCGTTCCGACTCCGGCGCCAGCCACCGTGTCGCCACCGTCGCTGCCGCCGATCCGGCCGGGAGTGTGCCGGCAGATGGTGGTGTACATCCAGATCTACGGGCCCGCGATGTCGGCCGCGGCCGAATCGTGGAAAGCGCCGTGGCGCGCACTCGGCGCATCGGTGCCGCCGGTCGAGGACCTGCTGCGCACCTCGCGCGTGGCGGGCCGCTCGCTGCCGATCGGCCACGCCGAGCCGAGCATCGTGATCCGCGATGAATCGGCCCGCGCTTGCGCTTCGGCCCTCGCGCGGACGGCCCCGTCACCGACGGGGCAGCCCTGGGTCATCAAATTGCTACCCAGGGCGATCAAGTCGGCGCCGGGGGCGATCGAAGTGTGGTTGCCGAGGGAGCGATAAGGATGCGAATCGTCCAGTAGCACCGGCCTTCTAGCCGCGGCAAGAACCTGGCAAGAATCGAGGGTCCATCCCGTTGGTACCGCCCGGACCGCATCTCCATCCAGCAATGACTGTTCCAAGAGCGCTGGCTGGGGTAGTAAGAGTGGGCTCTTCATATGGAACGAGCTGAATAGTCCGCGAGGCCGCTGCTCCAAGGGCTGTGTTGGCGCTCGTCGTGACGGTTATGACGCCTGCGGTGCTCACCACGACGGTCGAAACAAAAGCGCTCGCGTCGACTCCCGCAGCTCCCCCGGCAACCCCCGCGGTGCCTGATTCGCAGCCCCAAACGCCGGTAGGGAATGAGGGTGCCGATTGGTAAACTTCAGTGACGGCAGTGCGGCAAGCCGAGGCGGCTAGGATAGCCTCTGAAACTCTCGCGCGGACGGTGTAGTCGCGATACGCAGGCAGCGCGATCGCCGCCAAAATGCCGATGATCGCCACGACGATCATCAATTCGATCAGGGTGAAGCCCTGTTGCGCTTTGCGCGCGATGCTACGGTTCATGTCTGAAACTCCGATGGATGGATGGGAAGGGCCACGGGTGTGGCGCGTTCTCTTCCGCATTCGGCGTGCCGACAGGGCCATCGGCAAAAGCAGGCAATTCGTCACGCAGTCTCGAGGCGCAGGCACTGTGATGAATGTGCCGCTTGCTGAGTGGCACATCGGCTCGTGTGCCTTGTCACGTTGGCACGTGTGCCACCTCACGCGCTGATGTTGAACCGACCTTCGCGCAGCGCTTGCAATTGTCCTTGAGCGATGACGCTCCCGTGCGCGGCGGCGCGTGCGAGCCACATGAGCGCGAGGTTTTCGTCGGCGGCGACGCCGCGACCGCCGAGGTAGCACTGCGCCAGCCACTGCATGGCGTCGGCATGGTCCTGCGCTGCGGCCAGGCGGAACCAATGGCATGCGGCTTCGTACTTTCCGGCGAGGAAGAAGCGCTGCCCGAGATCGTTCTGGGCTTCGGCGTCACCCGCGTCGGCACGCACGACGCCATTCAGATCCTCGGACTGCATCGTGACGCAGAGGTCTGGAAGGATGTCGCGCAAACTCAGCATGGTCCTGCCGCGCGCATCGTTGTCGAATCTTCGGACGGTGCCGGCGGAAATTCGCCGCCACCAGGTGCGGCGACTGCGCCCGCTGAGGGCGATGGCCGTTTCTAGGCTCACTGCTTGCAAGTTCTGGCGCTCCCCTGGGTTCTTCGAAATCTTCGTGAAGCCGAGGTCGTGCACAGGGCACTGATTCGAACTCGCGAAGGAGCCGTCGGCTCTCGAAAAAAGTGAGCGGCATGATGCCGTCAAGCCCATCGCGTCAGCTCGTTTCGTGACAGTTCGACAGATTGCTGCGCCGAGAAAGACGAGCGACCGGCGACTAAGTCGCGCCAGAGGGGCGGAAAGCTGCCGTCAGAAAAGCGAACTGGCCGAGACGGCCAGTTGTGTAGCGAGAAACTCTTACGACGCGCGACGCGTTGTCGAACGCGCTTCGAAGAACGGGCGGCGACTCGCGTCGCACGCCCAGGCGGTGTCAGGCCTCCGACACTGCAGACGACCCCAACGCCTCCGTCCGAGCCTCGACCCGCTTCAATGCGCGGCCGCGGAAGTTCGACCACGTCACGCCGATGAGCAGCAAGGCCGACAGGACGACGAACGCACAGCTGATCGGCCGTTGCACGAACACCATCACGTCGCCGCGCGAAAGCAGCATCGCGCGTCGGAAGTTCTCTTCCACCATCGGTCCGAGGACGAAGCCGAGCAGGATCGGCGCGACCGAGAAGTCCAGCGAGATGAGCAGCGCGCCGATGACCCCGAAGGCGAGCACTTCCCAGATCTGGAACAGGCTGTTCTGCGTGCTGTACACGCCCACCGCGATGAAGAACATCGCCGCGGGGAACAGGTAGCGGTAGGGCACCTGGAGCATCTTCACCCAGACGCCGATCAGCGGCACGTTGAGGATGATCAGCAGCACGTTGCCGATCCAGAAGCTCGCGATCAGGCCCCAGAAGATGTCCGGGTGCTCGGTGATGAGCTGCGGGCCGGGCGTGATGCCCTGGATCATCAGCGCGCCCAGGATGAGCGCCATCACCGCGTCGCCCGGGATGCCCAGGCTCATGGTCGGGATGAAGTCGACCTGCGTCTTGGAGTGCGACGAGGCTTCGGGCGATGCGACGCCGGCGATCATGCCTGTGCCGAACTTCTCCGGCGTCTTGGAGATCTTGCGCTCCAGTGCATAGGCGATGAAGGTCGTGATGGTCGGCCCTGTGCCGGGCATCGCGCCGAAGACCGTGCCGACGGCGGTGCCGCGCACCATGGGCCAGAAGGCTTCCTTCAGCTCCGCGAGACTGGGCCGCATGTCGCGGATGCGGAGCTTGGCGTGCGTGCTGATGACCTTCATGCGGTTCACGTTGAGCAGGAAGTCGGCCACGCCGAACAGGCCCATCGCGATGGCTACGAGTTCCAGCCCGTCGCTGAGCTCGGGAACGCCGAACGAGAAGCGAAAGCTCCCCGAGTTGACGTCGGTGCCGACCACCCCGCACAGCAAGCCGAAGAGCGTCATGGCAACGCCCTTGAGCGGCGAGCCGCGCGACATGGTCGAGCCGGCCAGGAGGCCCAGCAGCATGATCGAGAAGATCTCGGACGGCCCGAACTTGAACGCGACTTCCACCAGCAGCGGCGACGCGAAGATCATCACCAGGATCCCCACCGACGCGGCGAAGAACGAGCTGATCATGGTGATGCCGAGCGCCGTGCCGCCCTTGCCGGCCCGCGTCATCGGGTAGCCGTCGAGACAGGTCACCGCATGCGGCGGATGCGAAGGCAGGTTCAGCAGGATCGCGCCGATCGCGCCGCCGTATTGCGAGCCGTAGAAGATGCCCGCCAGCATCAGGATCGCGGGCACGGGATGCATCACGTAAGTGAGCGGCAGCAGGATCGAGATCGCCGACAGCGCGCCCATGCCGGGCAGCACGCCGATCAGGTTGCCGACCAGCACGCCGAAAAACGACCACATCAGGTTGGTGCCCTGGAAGGCGACACCGAAGCCGAACCAGAGATCAGTCAATGCTTGCGACATGGCTCAGCCTCCCCATTGA
>JAHJOG010000187.1 GCA_018820395.1 Gammaproteobacteria bacterium
GCCGTGCTGAAGCACGTCGTCGATGGTCTGGATGTTCTGCTCGTAGCGCACCGGCGGGCTGATCGCCACCACGGTCGAGCCCGAGCCCTGGCGGCGCTTGATGAGTCCTTTTTCTTCGAGCAGCCGCAGCGCCTCGCGCGTGGTGTGGCGGCTGTAGCCGAAGCTTTCGCACAGTTCACGCTCGGTCGGCAGCGCCGAGCCGACGGCATAGCGGCGTTCCTTGATTTCCTTCGCCAGAAACGTCGCGAGCTGCTTGTAGTAAGGGCCTTCGCTCTTCTGCTCGCTCTTCCGAGAACCGGTCTGCTTGTGTTCCAAAACGAATCCTCCGGGGACTTCACTTGATCTCGCCAGAGTATGCACGCACAATATGTACGGACAACTCTGCTCCTCATCCATCTCGCCATTCAAGACGCCATTCATGCACTACGCAACGTACTTCGAGGCCATCGACATCCCCCAGCTGATGCAGGAGTTTCCGGTGGGCGAGGCCTTCAACGCACGCTTTGCCGGCATGACGCCGCAAGCGCTCGAAGCGCACCAGAACACGCTCTTCGCCCGGCAGCTCAAGCGCGCATGGCAACTGCCCTTCTATCAGCGCCTGTGGGGCGCGGCGGGCATCGAGCCCGGCGACATCCGCACCGTTTCGGACATCGCGCGGCTTCCGAGTTTCGGCAAGCAGGAGATCATGGAATCGATCGAGCGGCATCCACCCCTCGGCGACCATCATGGCCGTGAGATTCCGGTCGACGGAAAGATCCTGCCGATGATCCTGCATGCGACCAGCGGCACCACCGGCCGTCCGCAGCCCCTGCTCTTCAGCCCGCGCACGCGCGAGGTGCACAAGATCCTCTTGGCCCGTGCGTACACCATGCAGGGCATGCGGCCGACCGATGTGGTGCACTCTGTCTACGGCCACGGGCCGGTGAACGGCGGCCACTACATCCGCGAGGCCGTCATCCACCACACGGGCGCCACCTTCTTCTCGGCCGGCACCGGCGTCGAAACGCCGTCGGTGAAGCAGGTCGAGTTCATGCGCGACTTCGGTGCGACCGTCATCGTCGGCTTTGCCGACTACATCAAGCGGCTGGCCGACGTGGCGCGCGAATCGGGCCTGGTGCCCGGGCGCGACATTCCGGTGCGCATGATCAGCGGCCATCTCGCCAAGGATGCGCGCCAGGCCCTGTCCGAAGCCTGGGGCGGTGTCGAGATGTACGACTGGTACGGCGTCGGCGACACCGGCCTGATCGCCGCCGAAGGCCCCGACCACGACGGCATGCACCTGATGGAAGACGCGCACTGGGTCGAGATCTGCGACGTCGACACCGGCGCCCCGGTGGCGCACGGCGAGACCGGCGACATGATCGTCACCTGCCTCTTCACCGAAGACATCTTTCCGATCATTCGCTTCAACACCCACGACGTGACGCGCTGCCTGCCCGGAGAATCGGCGCTGCGCCTGCCCTTTCGGCGCATCGAAGGCTTTCTGGGCCGCAGCGACAACATGGTCAAGCTGCGCGGCATCAACCTGTTTCCGCAGGCGCTCTCGTCGATCCTGGCCGACTCGCCCGGCTTTCGCGGCGAGTTCCTCTGCACGCTCACCCGCGATGCCAACGGCCGCGAAGACCTGATGGTCAGCGTCGAATGCACCGAGGCGCCGAGCAATGAGCTGGTGGCGGCCTACCGTGCGCTGCTCAAGCAGAAGCTCGGCGTCGAGGTCGGCGTCGAACTCGTCGCACCGCGTTCGCTCTCGGCGCTGACCGGCGTCGAAACCCGGCAGAAGCCGATCCGGCTGCGGGACCTGCGATGAGCGAGCGCCGGCCGATCGAGCGCACGGCGCTGGAGCAGGCCCGCGCGATCGCGGCCGGCGAGACCAGCGCGGCAGCGCTCTTCGAGGCGCAGCGTGCGGCCATCGCCGATCGCAATCCGCAGATCAACGCCTTCGTCACGGTGCTCGACGCGCCTTCCGCCGAAGCCGTGCCGAAGCGCGACACGGCCGCTGCCGCATCGCCGCTCGCCGGTGCCTGCTTCGCGGTCAAGGACAACATCGACGTGGCGGGCGTGCCGTCGCACTCCGGCTTGCGCGCGTTGCAGGCTTTGGCAGCCCAACGCAGCGCCCCGGCGGTCGCGCGGCTCGAAGCCGCCGGCATGCAGTGCATCGGCAAGCTCAACATGCATGCGGTCGCGCTCGGCGCCACCAACCACAACGCCGACTTCGGCGATGCTTTCAATCCGGAGCGCGCGGGCTACACGCCGGGCGGCTCCAGCGGCGGCTCGGGCGCCGCGGTCGCGGCCCACCTGTGCGCCATCGCGCTCGGCACCGACACCATGGGCTCGGTGCGCATCCCCGCGTCGTATTGCGGCGTGGTCGGCTTCAAGCCCGGCTACGACGAGATCCCGCTCGACGGCGTGATGCCGCTCTGCCGATTGCTCGACCACGTCGGCATCCTCGCTCGCAGCGTGCAGGACGTGATGGCCGCCTTCGCTTGCGTGTCCGACAGCTTCGTGCGCCCCGGCCACCGCGCCGCTGAAGCGCCGGTCACCGACGCGGTGCTCGCGATCCCCGCGCAGCCCGACGCGCTCGCCATGAGCGCCGAAGTGCGGCTCGCCTACGCCAATGCCCTGCAACGCCTTCGGGACCACGGCACCACGCTGGTCGAAGTGGATCTCTCGGGCTACGACTTCGGCCGCGTGCGCCGCGCCGGCCTGCTGCTGTGCGAGGCGCAGTTGCTCACCACGCTGGCGCCGACCATCGCGGCCCGCGCGGCCGAACTCCCCGCCGACCTGCGCGCGATGCTCGACTTCGCCGCCGGCAAGAAGCCCGCCGACATCGCGCGCGCGCTCGACACCGTGGTAGCCGCCGGCCACTGGATGCGCCACCTGCTTCGCCCCTTCGACGCCTTGCTCCTGCCCACCGCAGGCCAGACCGCGTTTCCCATGAACGGCCCGGTGCCGCACGACCAGGCCGACTTCACCGCCATGGCCAACGTCGCCGGCGTGCCCGCCATCAGCCTGCCCTTGCCGCGCCAGCCCGGCGCGCTGCCGATCGGCCTGCAGCTGATCGGCCGCCGCGACCACGACATGTCTTTGCTGCGGCTGGCGGAACACATCCAGCCTTTGCTGTGAGCCCGGCGCAGACACCGAACCCGACGCGTCCGCCCTCCTCTTCTTGGGTCTTCCACTCTTCCTACTCCGAGGCCGCATGACCTTTCCGCAAGTCCCGATCGACCAGATCACGCCGTCGCTGCGCAGCAAGATCGAAACCATCGACGCCCTCGGCGGCGACACGCGCTTCTTTCGCTTCGCGGCCCACGCGCCGCACATCGTGGAGCTCTACTGGGGCCACTTCTACCGCGACGTGTTCTTCAAGGGCCTGCTGCCCGTGCGGCTCAAGGAAATCGCCCGGCTGCGGCTGGCCGCGCTCAACGGCTGCTCGTTCTGCCAGGTCGGCGACCGGCAGTCCGCCATCGACCACGGCGTGACCGAAGCGGAAGTCGACGCGCTCTTCGCCGACGGCCAGGCACCGAGTTTCAGCGCCGCCGAACAGGCAGCCGCCGACACCGCCACCCGGCTGTCCAACTTCGACCCCGAAGGCACGCTCGAAGCGCCTTTGCTCGACCGCCTGCATGCGTCGTTCATGCCGGCCGAGCTGATGGAGCTGCTCACGGCCATCGGCTTGCTCACCGGCATGGCGCGCATGCTGCTGGGCGCCGGCTTCATCAGCCGCACCTGCGCGATCGACGACGCCAGCGCACCCGCCCGCGCGCATGGCTGACGCGTCGCTCACCCAGCGCCTGTTGCAACGCAACGCGCAACCCGTCGACGCCCGGGCGCGGCAGCGCACAGTGCTGCACTGGGTCGACTGGATCGCCTGCGTCGCGGCCGGCGCACGATCACCGGCGGCCGACGCGCTGGCGCGCTACGCACCGCAACCCGATGCGCCGAGGCATCACCCGTCGCTGATCGGCATGGCGCACGACGCGCACCACGCGATGCTGATGGACGCCGGCCCCGCCAACGTCGAAGAGATGGACGACATGCACCGGCAGGCCATCTTGCATCCGGGCCCGGTCGTCATCCCCGCGATCGCCGGCATCGCGCGCAGCCGACGCCTCGCGGCCGGCACCGTGCTCGACGCGCTCGTGCGCGGCTACGAAACGACGATCCGCATCGGCCGCGCGGTCGGGCGACGCCACTACTTCTACTGGCACAACACCGCGACCGCCGGCAGCTTCGGCGCGGCAGCGGCCTGCGCGTCGGCGCTCGGCCTCGATGAAACGCAAGGCGTCTGGGCGCTCGGCAATGCCGGCACGCAAGCAGCGGGCCTCTGGCAGGTGCGGCTCGAGCCGGTCATGTCCAAGCAGTTGCACACCGGCCATGCCGCGTGGGCCGGCTTCACCTCGGCCCACCTGGCGCTGGCCGGCTTCACCGGGCCGCAGCACATCCTCGAAGGCGAGCGCGGCTTCTTCGCGGCGATGTGCGAGGGAGCCGATCTCTCGGCCGTCACCCGCGAAGAGCGCGACTGGCTCATCCACGAAACCAGCTTCAAGCCCTGGCCGGCCTGCCGCCACACCCACGCGACCATCGACTGCGCACTGGCGCTGCGCGAACAGGCCGGCGACGCGCCGTTGCGCTTCGAAAGCTGCACGGTCGAAACCTTCGGCGACGCGATCGCCATCTGCAACAACCCGCAGCCGACCACGCGCACCGAGGCCAAGTTCTCGCTGCAATACTGCGTCGCGGCGGCGGCCCGCTTCGGCCCGCTCGCACCGCATCATTTCGATGCCGAGCAGTTCGCCGACCCGACCCTCCAGGCCGACGCTGCGCGCGTCGCCATCGCCGCGGCACCCGACATCGACGCGCGCTACTCGGCCCACTACGGCGCGCGCGTGCGCATGGTGCTCGCCGACGGCCGCACCGTCTCGCACGAAGTGCAGGACTCGCTCGGCGACCCCGAGCGGCCGCTCTCCACCGAGGCCGTCTTCGACAAGGCCACCCAACTCATGCGCTACGGCGGCGTCGCTCCCGAGCGCGCAGAGGCCGTGCTGCGCGCGGCCGAATCGCTGCTGCGCGCCGTTACCGACAACGGCACGGGCGCAGCCGCGCACGGACCGATGAGCGAAGCCTTCCCCGACGATCTGCTGCGCCCGCTCTTCGCGAGCTCTGCGACCACCGCGACCACCGCGAGTCTTGCGACCGCCCCCACCGCCCCGCTCTCACCCAGCCGGAACGACGACCGAGAAAGCCCCGCCCGATGAGCCCAGACCCCCGCACCGTCCCAATCGATGGGCCGGCCCACCTGCTCGCACTCGTCGAAACCGCCGGCCAGGCCGCACTCGACGCGCCCGATGCCGAATCGTCCATCCGCGTCCTCGCGCAAGCCTGCATCGACCACCTCGGCGACCGAGAGGCCTACCTGCGCCCCGGCAACCTGCGCGACGGCGAGCGCCACTACTTCATCGCCGGTGCCTTCATGGTCACCCCCGACCGCCAGCACCACATGCTCGTCGGCAGCATCGGCTTTCCCCCCGAGCAGGAACGCCTGATGGTCCCCATCGACGGCGGCCACCCCGGCCACGTCCACGCCACGCGCACCAAGCTCATCCTCGAAAACACCGACGAACACGGCGCCTTTCGCCAATACCTCAAGTCATCGCGCATGGGCTCCGCCCTCTTTGCGCCGATGATCTGGCAAGGGGAATTCCATGGCCAGCTGATCATGGCCGCGCAGGCGCGGCACACGATGCGGCCCGAAGACCTGGCGGGCATCGTGGCGCTGTCGAAGGTGGCGACCGGGGCGTGGATGGCGCATGGCGGGCCGGGGTGGCTGAAAGGGATGTGTCCGCCGGCCAATGCGTTTTATGTGGGGAAGGAAGGGCTGGAAGGCTGACGCCAGCCGCGGGGCTCGCCTGACGCCAGAAGTTCACCGACCCGGCTCCGGGAGGCTCAGAATCGCCTCCCATGACCTTCCCTCTGCCGTGGCTGGTTCGGCGTGCTCTGGCTTCAGTGCCGCTGGCGCTGCTGCTCGGCGGATGCGCCGGCCTGCCGCCACTGGCCGAGC
The DNA here is from genome assembly GCA_018820395.1 of Gammaproteobacteria bacterium. Taxonomy (GTDB): domain Bacteria; phylum Pseudomonadota; class Gammaproteobacteria; order Burkholderiales; family Burkholderiaceae_C; genus Variovorax. The sequence continues at coordinate 6,059 of JAHJOG010000187.1, forward strand.
CCCCGCCGCCGACCGACGCCATCGCAGCCAGCGCGGAAACGCCGCTGGGCGCCATCGCGGCCCGGGCCGTCGAGCGCCTGCGGGACCACGGCTCGACGGGGGTGCTCAGCCTCCCGAACCCCAGCTTGGCGCTCGATGCGCGACTGAGCCTGATCCGCCAGGCCCGGGCCTCGATCGACCTGCAGGTCTATCACCTGGCCGACGACACCGTCGGCCGCCAAGTGCTGCGCGAGCTGCGCGACGCCGCCCAGCGCGGCGTGCGCGTGCGCTTGCTGGTCGACGACTTCTACACCGCGGGCATGGACCCACTGCTGCTCGGCCTCGTGGCGCAAGACGGGGCCCAGGTGCGCCTGTTCAACCCCTTTTCCGGGACGCGCGGCAGCAGCGCCGGGCGCTGGATGCAGATGGCTGGCGACTTCCGGCGCCTCAACCACCGCATGCACAACAAGCTGTTCATCGTCGATGGCGCGATGGCCATCGTCGGTGGGCGCAACCTGGCCGACGGTTACTTCCAGCGTGACGCAGGCGCCAATTTCATCGACTTCGACGCGCTGGTGGTAGGCGCCGTGCTGCCGGACCTGGCGGCAGTGTTCGACCGTTACTGGAACAGCACGCAAGTGCGCGACATCCGGTCCTTGGCCGAGCCCGACGAGCCGGCGCCCGCGCTGCGCGCGCGCTTCGAGTCTGCAACGCTGAACACCGACCCGCCCTTCGTTGCGCCGACCCTCTGGCGCGGCCGGCCCACACCCCGGTTCGACTCGTTATTGGCCGACGGCCTCACCGACCTGATCGGCGCCGAAGCGACGGTCTTCGCCGACGCGCCGACCAAGCTCGATCCCAGATCGAGCGGCCTGGCCGGCACGACCTATGGTTTTGCGCTCCAGAGCTTTCGCGAATCACGCGAGGAGCTGATGCTGTTTTCGCCCTATTTCGTCCCCGGGGAGCGCGGGCTGGCCGGCCTGCGTGAGGCGCGCAAGTTCGGCGTTGCAGTGCGCGTGATCACCAACTCGCTGGGCGCGACCGACGAGCCGCAGGCGAGCCTGGCCTACGAGCGCTATCGCGTGCCGCTGCTGCAGATGGGGGTCGAGCTGTACGAGATCAGCTCGATGCAGGTGCGGCGCGACGACGCGACGCGCCGCGTCTTCGGCGCGTCGCGGGCACAGCTGCACGCCAAGCTCGCCCTGATCGACCGCCGGATGGTGCTCCTCGGCTCAATGAACCTCGACCAGCGCTCGCCCACCACCAACACCGAGATGGTGCTGCTGATCCGCAGCCCCGAGCTGGCGCGCGAGATCCTGACGTGGTTCAACTCCAATGAGCGAGCCGACGTGCGCGGCTCCTACCAGGTCCGCCTCAAGCCCGATGGCCGCAGCCTGCAATGGGTTGCACTGCTGGGCGATGGCCGCAGCGAGACGCTGGACGAGGATCCTGAGTTCGACCTGTGGGAGCGGGTGCGGCTGTGGCTGATTTCGCTGTTTGTGCCGGAGTCGCTGCTTTGAAATCCCGGGGCTAACCGACTAGTGGCACCATTCACGCAAACCAAAGGCATTGAAGGGATAGGCCAGTTCCTATCATTCGGACAATCAGAGCTCCTCAGGTGCGGCGGCATCGCTCAAAGCCACTAGCGGCACAATTTCGCCATGGACGACCGCTTCCACTATCCGCCCGACGTCTTCAATCTGCTCGTCGACACGATCCCGCTGCTCTGCAAGGGCAAGGATGACGTGTTGTTGTTCCTGCGCGGTGCCGGCGTGCCTAGCGACGATCTCGTTGAGATGCGAGCCAAGATACGAGTTGACCGCAAGTCGGTGAGTAAGTTCGCCATCGTGCGCGACGTGCTGGAGAAACTGAACAAGCGCGGTGATACCGGCCTTGGGCCCCGACGTGAAGTGATCAAGCGTGTGGTCGAGTTTGAGCACTTCTCGATGTGCTGGGAAAACGATGTGCATAAGGCCAAGGCCAATGTCGGGGATCTCGCCCGGATCGTCAACCACCGCGACGCGTTCACCCGCATGAATCAGCAGCGCGAGGCAGCTCAGTCCGAGATCGCGGCGAAGGCGCGCGCCGAACGCGAAGCGGCGGCTGAGAAGCGCCGGAAGATTCATGAGGTACGCGACCGCTTGAACGCGCTGTTCGGCATGGACGCTGAGCCGCAGAAGCGCGGCAAGTTACTGGAAGGAGTGCTGAACGACCTTTTCCGCGCTCATGGCATTCTGGTGCGCGAGGACTTCAAGCGGCAGGATCCGGCAGGTAGCGTCGTCGTCGAGCAGATCGACGGAGTCATCGAATTCGAGGGGAACATCTACCTCGTTGAGATGAAGTGGCTCAGCACTCCGGTGGGTGTACCGGAACTGGGCTCGCACATGATGCGCTTGTTTGCGCGCGAGGGCGTTCGCGGCATCTTCATCTCGAACTCCGATTTCGCAGCATCCGCCATTGCCGAGTGCGTCACCCACTCCAACAACAAGACAATGGCGCTGTGCACGCTGCGCGAGATCGTCATGCTGCTTGCGAACGAGCGCGACCTCGTGGCGCTGCTTCGGAGCAAAGTGCGGGCTGCCATCCTTGATAAGAAGCCTTTCGTTGAAGGGTGATCTGCCGGCGGTTGTGGCCTTTCGCTATGGCTGCATAGGCAAATTTGTTGTCGCCGACAAATCCAGGCTGTGGCGTTACGTCGATCGCGGCGGGGCAGATCGACCCAGAGGAACCTAAACTGAATATTCGTTGAACGAATTAAGTTTCTATCAGTTGCGATTTGGCACATCAGTTCCACGGGCTAGCCGTTTTCACATCGAATGTATAAATCTTTGCGAAGAATTTTTCCTCGATACTCTCTATATATTCTCGATCTTTGTCTGAATAAACTCCGATATAGATGCTTCTGAGCTTGGGTGGGGCATTAGCTCCTGGGTGAGTCGCCTTATTTAGTGCATCTATGATGTGCTCATCGTACTGACCAAAGCCAAAACCAAAGGAAACGATCGAGCCATCGATGCCGCAAAGCTTGTCGTAACAGTTCGATAAATATTGATTGTGTCGAATGAGAGCTAGCTTTTCGTCGCCGTTGCCAGCAGTAACAAAAACCGGGTACTCGCCTGCATCGAGTCTAAGCCCGACGTTTTCTAGCAAATATCCTGCATCCGAGTATGTCTCTTTGATTATGTCCATTCCAATATCGAATATGGGGAGTGTTCCGTGGACAAAATGTATATTTTGCCGTTGACGATTTGGCCCCCACTTTAGATCGGACCACTCTTCGGCTTCGGTACGATTTTGGACCTCAACGGGATTTAGCAATTCTTTGCCAAAACCGTCAACAGCGTTGGCAAAGCCTTGACGCATAAGAACCCAATACAATAGAAGATCATAATTCGTGCTAAAAATTTCACCACCGGTATCGATAAACTGATGCAAAAATCTTCCGCATGCGGCCATTCGCTCTTCGGGAATTTTAAAAACATGTTCCGGATGAAGCGATTTGATCGCATCAAGAAGGCTATGTTTCAATTTCTCGTGGGCCGCTGATACCTCATCTTGAGTGCTCTGATCGACTTTGAGTGCAGCGAGGAGTTTCGAAAAGGTGGTCAACTGCTCCATAATTAGTTCAAAATTTTTGGTCTTGAGAATCTCAAACAGCTTAACCAACGTTGGATCGTTAATCTTTATTACAAAATCGGCGAGCGCGTTGTATGAAAATATTTTTGGGTCGTAGGCCATACTAAAACCATTGCCAAGTAGTAGATGGACCGTTCGGCGTTTCTTGCGCAGATCTGCAAGCATTTCATCAAAGTTACTTAGATGTTGCATTTGTAGTTTCTTAGGCGGGGGATTTCCCAGTTGATAAAACAGCGCGCTACTAATGTAAAAGACGGCCAATCCTACAGGTTTCCACGTGTTTCTCGAGCCTCTTTGGAGGGTTGCCGACGTCAGCAAACGGGCGTCGCTTGCAATACCCGACTGACGACGTACCGGTGGAGCAGACGGGGCCAAGTGCTGCAAACGTTGCGACATAGACATGATCGAGGTCGCAGATCGAACGACCCCTTTCGCACGCAGCCATTGGGTTTCGAAGCCCTTTGGCGGTCCGCGGACGCAGTCCAGCCGCGGACGAAGGCCAAGGTGCCAGGCAGTCAAAAGCAGTAGCCTCCAGCTCGAGCTTCATGACTCTAGCCACGCAATTGCCTTGGCGGACAAAGCATTGGCGCATCGGAGGAGCGCGGTTCTTGGATGTTCGATAGGGCGAAAGTTTATTGAGCGAACGCAGCGAAGGTTCAGTGTGGCCGACACGGACTGTTCGCCGAGCGCCGCGAAGACGGCTGCAGCAACGCTCAGGCCGGCAAGCCGCTTCTCGACAGAGCAAACGGCCGGCCTCCTAGCAGCCCTTGACGACCCCACGAACACCGTATCTGCCGTTTTTGTAAGCAGCCGGCTTTTCCGAAGCCCGAAACCTTACCCCCTACCCCTTCACCCCAAACCCCACACACCCCGCAAAGTGCTCCGCAATCGCC
>JAHJOG010000188.1 GCA_018820395.1 Gammaproteobacteria bacterium
ACATCGGTTCCACGGCGAAGCTGTCGAGCGCCGCGATCGCGACCTGCCCCGTTTGCACGGCGTGCAAAAGCGCGGGCTCGTCGACCAGGCCGCCACGCGCGGTGTTGATCAGGATGACGCCCGGCTTGCAACGGGACAAGCTCTCGGCATTGATCAGGCCCCGGTTCTCGGCCGTCAAGGGACAGTGCAGCGAGATCACGTCGGATTCGCGCCAGATCGTCGCGAGGTCCACGCCCGTCACGTACGACGGCAGCCTGGCTGCGAACGGATCGAAACCGAGAATCCGCATGTCCAGTGCATCGACCATGCGCGCGAAACGCTGGCCGATGGCGCCCAGGCCGATCAGTCCGATGGTGCGGCCGCCGAGCTCGAGGCTCTTGTGCGTCGCCTTGTCCCAATGCCCCGCGTGCATGCGCAGATCCAGCGTCACCACCGACTTCGCGCATGCAAGCAGCATCGCCAGAGCCTGCTCGGCCACTGCAGCCGCGTTGGCACCCGAGGCGGCGAGCACTTCGATGCCGCGCGCCTGGGCGGCAACCTTGTCGATGGTGTCCGTGCCGCTGCCATGCTTGGAAATCACCTTGAGCGAGGGCGCGGCGTCCATGACCGCACTGCCGATGCTGCCGTACCGCACGATGATGGCGACCGGGTCATGAGCCCGACACAAGGCCACCAGGTCGGCCTCGTTGGGTGTCTTCCCCGCGTAGACGATGTCGTAGTCGCTCAGCAGTTCGAGAGCCTGTGGCGCCAGGTCGGCGCCGGTCACGACGATGGCACTCACAATGTCTCGCCTTCCTTCAGCACGCCCGCTGTACGCAAGGCACTCGTGAGCCACTTGGCGGCCGTGTCGCCTGCCTTGATGGCAGCGATGCGCGCCGCTTCGTCGTGGACCTTCTTGGCGGCGATGGGCAAGAGGGCCTCGATCTTCTCTCGCTCGATCACCACCACACCGTCCGCGTCGCCGATCACGAAATCGCCAGCTCTTACCATCACGCCGCCACACGACACGGGATGGCCGATGCGACCCGGTACGTTCTTGGTGGGTCCATTCGGGTTGGTGCCGACCGAGAACACGGGATAGTCCATCTCGTCGATCTCGAGGCTGTCGCGGGCCGCGCCGTCCATCACCACGCCGGCAATGCCGAGCTTCTGGCAGGCGGTCATCATGATGGTGCCCATCAGGGCCGAGCCCTGGTCGCCCTTGCCGTCGATCACCAACACGTCTCCGGGTCTGGCCAGGGCGATGGCGGCATGGATCATCAGGTTGTCGCCGGGCCGCACCTCCACGGTCAGCGCCGGTCCCGCCAACTTCATGCGGGAATGCAGCGGCTTGATCCGGCCGTGCATGGCGCCACGGCGGCCGGCGACGTCGGCCAGGATTGCAGCCTGGAATTCCGCGGCTTGTGCAACGACTTGGGCTGGAACGCGCTCGAAGTCGCGAATGATGTCGGGTAGGTTGGATGTCATGAGTTGTCTTTCGGATTTCAAAACTGTTCAGCGGCGTTCAGTCCACCTTGATGTCTGCGTCTTTGATGACCTGTCCCCACTTGACGAAGTCCGCCTTCTGCCGCTCGGCGAGTTGAGCGGGCGTGCTTCCCACGAGCGTGACGCCGAGCTTGTCGGCCATGGCGGCCACTTCGTCGTCCTTGAGGATGCGGACGATGTCGGTGTTCAGCCGCCGGACGATGGACTGCGGCGTCCCGGCCGGCGCGTAGACCGCCTGCCACTGCTCCACCACGAAATCCTTGAAGCCGGCCTGGCCCATCGTCGGTACATCGGGCAACGCCTTGAGGCGCGACGCCGACGTCACCGCCAGTGCGCGCAGCCGGCCGCTCTGGATTTGCGGCAGCGCCGCGGCCACCGGAGCGAACATGAAGGTGACGTGCCCGGCCAACACATCCTGAATGGCCGGCGTGTCGCCCTTGTAGGGCACGTGCGTCATGCGCGTACCAGTCTGGAGACGCAGAAGCTCGCCCTGCATCTGGAGGATGGTTCCGGTTCCGCCCGACGCGAACGAGAGTTCGTTCGGCCGCGCCCTGGCGCTTGCCACGAGGTCGGCCGCGGTGCGGAAGGGTTGATCGGCGCCGGTCACGAGGACGTGTGGGATCGTGCCGATCAAGGTCACCGGCGCGAAAGCCTCGACCGGGTCGTACAGCATTTTTGCCATCAGATTCGGCACGATGGACTGCGGGCCGATCGATGTGCCGAGCAAGGTGAAGCCATCGGGGTCGGCCTTGGCCACGTAGGCCGAGCCGATGGTTCCGGTCGCGCCCGCCTTGTTGTCGACGATCACCGTGGCGCCCAGCGATTTGCCGAGTCTCAGGGCGATCGCACGCCCGAGGATGTCCGTCGTTCCGCCAGGCGGATAGGGGACCACCCAGGTGATTGGCCGGCCCGCAGGCCACGCACCCTGCGCTGAAGCGGGCACCGAAGCGACCGCCAGCGCGGAGGCGGCCATGGCACCGAAGCTGCGTCGAGAAATCTTGATCATGTTTGTCCTTTCAAGAATGGATGGGGTCGGCGAGCTGGAAGCCGTAGAGGACCGCCGTGTTGTCCACCAGCACTCGCTTCAAGGCGCTCGAATCGCCCACCCAGTCCGACAGCAGGTCCATCTGCTGCGCGTCGTCGGGCAACGCCTGGTGTCCGGCGCTGGCAGAAGCGTGCGGCCAGTCGCTTCCCCAGACGACACGCTCCGGAGCGGCGTCGAGATAGGCGCGAGCGAGCGCAGCCACATCGCCATAGCCGGGTGATCCGACCTCGCTCACGATGTAGCTGCCCGACAACTTGACCCAGGCGCGGCCGGTGTCGAGCAGACGAAGAATCAGCCGATGGGCAGGATGTCGCTCGGCCTGCGACGGCGCGATGCGCCCGAAATGGTCGAAGACCACGGGAATCGGAAGATGCATGAGCGGTTGCGCGAGCGAGTCCAACCGATCGGGCGACGCCAGCAACTGGAGATGCCACCCGTACGGCTCGACACGCCTGCAAAGCGCTTCCAGTTCGGACGGCGAATTCGCGAGTCCGTGCGAAAGATTCATCCGGATGCCCCGCACACCTGCCACTTGAAGTGCGTCGAGCATTGCGTCGTCGGTGCTTGCGTCGATCACCGCAACGCCACGCGCTTCAGGTCCGAAGCGCGCCAGCGCCTCGCACATCGGACGGTTGTCCGTACCGTAGGTCGATGGCGTCACGAACACTGCGCGCTCGGTCGCGATGCGAGATTGCACGCGCCGGTAATCGGCCACGCTGGCATTGGGCGGCCGCAGGCGCACGCCGTCGGCGGCTGGGTAACGGTCGTCATAGACGTGGACGTGGCAATCGCACGCACCGGGCGGCACCAGAGCGCGGGTGACACCTTCTCCTGCAGAAAAGGGAGCCGAAACCGCCTGGCGTTGCAACGTCGACATGGCTCGCATCGCCCGAATCGCGCCGCGGCTTCAGTCGACCTTCGCGCCGGAATCCTTGACGATCCCGCCCCACCGGTCGATATCGCTTCGGATCAGCGCAGTGAACTGCTCGGGCGTACCGCCCAGCACGTCGGCGCCCTGATCACCCAGCTTCTTCTGCACCTCTGGCAGTGCCAGCGCCTTGTTGAATGCCGCATTCAGCTTGGAGATCACGTCCTTCGGCATGCCCGCCGGACCCACGATCCCGAACCAGGTGACGGCCTCGAAACCCTTGTAGCCGGCCTCGGCGATCGTCGGCACGTCGGGCAGATCCGGCGCGCGCTTGGCTGACGTGACGGCCAGCCCGCGCATCCTGCCGCCCTTGATGTGCCCGATGAGGGTGGGAATCGACGACATGTACATCTGGACCTGTCCACCGATCAGATCGGTGACGCCCTGCGCCGCGCCCTTGTAGGGAACATGCGTGAATTTCACGCCCGCGGTCTTCTGCAGCAGTTCCGTCGCCAGATGGGACACGGTACCGTTGCCCGAACTCGCGTAGTTCAACAGATCCGGTTTGGCCTTGGCCGCAGCGATCGCGTCCGCCAGCGTCTTGTAGGGCGAATCGCTCGCGACGACCAGCACGAGCGGGGCGCTCGCCAGCAGGCCGATGGCGGCAAGATCCTTGGCCGGGTCATAAGGCAGCTTGGAATAGAGCGTCGGGCTGATCGCGAGATTGCTCGTCTGGCCGAGCACGAGGGTGTACCCGTCGGGCGCAGCCTTTGCTGCGGCATCCACGCCCAGGTTTCCGCCCGACCCCGGCTTGTTGTCGATCACGAAGGTCCAGCCCTGCTGCGTGGCCACTTTGCCGGCCACTTCTCGCGCGATGATGTCCGTCCCGCCGCCCGGAGGAAAGGGCACGATCAGCCGGATCGGCTTGCTGGGAAAGGTTTGTGCGATGCCGGTGAGAGGCGTCAGCAAGGTGCCGCAGCAAACGGCCGCCGCTGCGAGGACGAGGCGGCGTCGAGCGCCACTCGGGAGTGGAAAGAAAGGCATCGGACTTGTCTCCAGTGTTTCTTCGCACGGCGGGCTTCGAGGCGAGCCGCACGTGCGATGGAGTCAAGTATTCGATCTGTCGCCCTTCAGGTCCATTTCATAATTCTTTGGAATCGATAGATCCGGCTTTGGGTATCACCCGAGTGTGACGCCCGCATGCCTGGCCAGAATGTCGATCAGCCGTTGCGCCGCAGGCGACATGTAGCCCCCTTCGCGGCAGGTGACGACCATGCGCCTGCGCATGACGGTGTCCTTCACCTTGACTTCGCGCAAAGCGGCGCCCGAGCGCCCTTCCTGCAGATGCAGGCGGGAGATGAAACTCAACAAGCCGGTCTCCGCGATCAGGCTGGGCAGCATCAGCAGCATCGTGCTTTCGACCTGCACCACGGGACGAGGCAGGCGGTACCTGTCGAAAGTCTGATCGAGCCAATCGCGCGTCGGAGCACCCGGCGGTTGCAGGACCCACCGGCAGCCGACCAGATCCCTGAGCGCAGGCTTCGGTTTGTCGAACACCTCGTGCGTGCTGTTGGCGGCCACGACGATCAGGTCCTCGGCCAGAAACTGGGAGGTGAAGCCGGGCTCCTTGGACCCCTCGGTGCCGACCATCAGATCGATGTCGCCGGCGCGCAGCAGCGGCGCAAGCACATCCACCAACGCTACCGTGGTGCGCAAGGTGATCGCGGGTGCCTCGCTCAGGAGTTCGCGTGTCGCCGGCGGCAGCAGAAACTGCGCGGCGGTCGGCACAATCCCGATGCTGACATTGCCGGACAACCCTCGTCCGATATCGCCGATCTCGCGGCGCGCGCTCTCGACGTCGAAGCGGGTGCGCTGCGCCCATTTCAAGAGTGCCTTGCCGGCGGTGGTGAGGCGGATGCCACGTCCGGTTTTCTCGAACAGTGCGGCGCCGCAGGCTTCCTCGAGTCGCCGCACACAACTCGTCAGCGCGGGCTGTGTGCGGTGCAGACGCTCGGATGCTCGTCCCAGATGCTCCAGCTCGGCGATGACCTCGAAGTAGCGAAGGTCGCGCAAGTCCATGGTCAACTCCTCCTCTCGCCCATTCGGCGAGCGCGGATGGTGACACACGGGAAAGCGTTGCAGACGCCGACGGCGCCTACCCCGCCCCCAGCTTTTTCATCGCCGGCCCCAGCGCCGCCCGCTTGCGTTCCATGTCGGCCCAGGGCCGGTTCCCCACATCGAGCCGCTCGTCGATGTTCCGCACGGTCCATTGCGAGCCGCTCTTCAGCTCTGGCAGTTCGTCCCAGCCGAGCGGCACCGACACGCCGAGGCCAGGGCGGGCCCGGGCCGACCAGGCGCTGGCGGTGGTGGCGCCGAAGCCGTTGCGCAGGTAGTCGACGAAGATCTTTCCCACGCGGTTGCGCGGACCACTCTTGGCGACGAAGCGGGCGGGGATGGTCTGCGCAAGGTGCGTGACCACGGCCTGCGAGAAGTCCTTGACGGTGTCCCAGCCCTCGCGGCGGCGCAGCGGCACGACGACGTGCAGGCCCTTGCCGCCGCTGGTCTTGAGCCAGGACGGCAGGCCGAGTTCGTCGAGCAGCGTGCGGACCAGCATGGCGGCCTCCTGCATCGCCTGCCAGCTCACGCCTTCGCCCGGGTCGAGGTCGAAGGTCATGCGGTCGGGCTTGTCGATGGCGTCGGACCGCGCGTTCCAGGTGTGGAGTTCGATCACGTTCATCTGCGCGGCCGACAGCAGCCCGCGCTTGACGTCGATCTGCAGCAGCGCGTCGTGTCCCGGATCGAGTGCCGGGTCGAGCAAGGTGGTGCCGGGCAGCTCGCTGTGCTGCGCGTGCTTCTGGAAGAACTGTTCGCCTTCGACGCCGTCGGGTGCGCGCACCAGCGACACCGGCCGGCCCTTGAGGTGCGGCAGGATGAGCGCCGACACCCGGTCGTAGTAGGCGACCAGTTCGCCCTTCGTCACGCCGCTTTGCTTGTCGATGACGCGCTCGGGGTGGGTGATGCGCAGGTTCATGGTGGACGCAGCCTTTCGGGCGGGAGTGCTGCGCTTGCGGGCCGGCGCTCCGGATGCTTCGGACGAATCGGGCGGCGTGGCTTTCTCGTGGCTGACGTCGGCCGCAGGCTTGTCCGTGCGCAGGCCGTGGAACACCGAGTGGCGCACGCGGCCCTCGCGAGTCCATTCGCCGAACGCGACTTCGGCCACCAGCTCGGGCCGGACCCATTGCGCCTTGACGCCCGCGGGTCGCGTGTCGAAGGGGCATTGGTCGGTGGCGAGCGCGTCGAGCCGGGCCTTGATGTCGGCGAGCCGGCGCTCGTCGAAGCCGGTGCCCACGTTGCCGCAGTAGCGCAGCGCCTTGCCGTCGTGCACGCCGAGCAGCAGCGCGCCGAATCCGCTGCGCGAGCCCTTGGGCGCGGTGTAGCCGCCGATCACGAATTCCTGGCGCTGGCCGTTCTTGAGCTTGATCCAGTTCGGCGATCGGCGCGAGGTGTAGCCCGATCCCTTGAGTTTGCCCACCAGGCCTTCATAGCCGAGTTCGGCGGCCGATGCGAGCAAGTCGCGCGGCGGCGCATCGAAGGTTTCACTGAAGCGCAAGGCGGGCGGCGGCTCTTCGCCGATCAGTGTCGCGAGCAACGCTCGACGCTGCTCGACGGGCAATCCGCGCAGGTCGCGGCCGTTCAGAAAGGGCGCGTCGAAAAGCCAATACACGATCGATGCCGTGCTGCCCTGGTCGAAGGCGTTCTGCAGGGCCTGGAAGTCGGGGGCGCCCTTCGGCCCTTCGACCACGATCTCGCCGTCGAGCCAGGCCGAGCGCGTGGGCAGCATCGACAACGCCTTGGCCAGCGCCGGCAGCTTCGACGTCCAGTCGTGCCCGTTGCGGGTGAAGCATTGAACCCGCTTGCCGTCGATGCGCGCGAGCAGGCGGTAGCCGTCGAACTTGAGCTCGTACAGCCAATCCTTCGACGCCGCGGGCGGCGAGGTGGCCAGCGTGGCGAGCTGCGGCGACAGCTTCGACGGCAGCTCGGCCTCCGGCGCATCGTCGAGCGGGAGCGAGGCGGCCGCCTTTCGCGTGCGGCCCGTCGCCGGCGACGCTTTCGCAGGCGCCTTGGGAGAGGCTTTGGAAGAGGCCTTGCCCGACTTCTTCGCTGCGGGATCGCCGGAAGCCGCGGCCTCACCAGGCGCGATCGGCGGTGCGTCGTCCACCGCCTTGCCCGACAGCACGCTGTCGGGCTCTGCCTCGAGCACGTCGTAGCTTTCGAGCGAGCGCACCTCGCCGTCGCGTTCCTTGATGAGCAACCAGGGCTCCTGCTTCTCGTCGCGCGAGCGCATGCGCACCAGCACCCAGCGCCCGCGCAGCTTCTCGCCATGCAGATCGAATTTCAGGTCACCCTTGGCCAGGCCCTGGTGCGGGTCGCCGACGGGCGTCCACTCGCCGCGGTCCCAGACGATGACGGTGCCGGCGCCGTACTGCCCGGGCGGGATGGTGCCTTCGAAGCTGCCGTAGGAGATCGGGTGGTCCTCCACATGGATCGCCATGCGCTTGACCTTGGGATCGAGACAGGGGCCCTTGGGCACGGCCCAGCTCATGAGCGTGCCGTCCAGCTCGAGCCGAAAGTCGTAGTGCAGCGCGCGCGCGTGGTGCTTCTGGATCACGAAGGACAGCGCGCCGTTCGCCGGCTTCGCGTCCTTCGCGGCTTTTGCGGCTCTTGCGCGACCACCGCTCGCGGCCGGCCGTGCGTCGCTTTCGGGCTCCGGGGTCTGCTTGAAATCGCGCTTGCTGCGATAGCGGGCCAGCGCTTCTTCGGGCGACGACTTGCTTGCCACCGTCGGCCTCCTGGTGCTCAGGCCGCCTTGCGGCGCAGTGCGGCGGCGCCCGTGCCTCGGCCGGCGGAACTGGCGGCGCGTTTGCCGGCCGACTTGCCGCTCGACTTCGCGGAGGGGCTCGATGTCTCGGCGGCCTTGCGTGCGGTCTTGGCTGGCGCCTTCGCAGTCGTCTTGGCCATCGTCTTTGCTGCGGTCTTCCCGGCTGACTTGGCTGTGGCCTTGCCTGCCCCGGCTGCCGACGCCTTCGCCGCGCTTTTTCCGGAGCGCTTGCCCGACGCTGGAGCATCGTCCGCCTCGTCGTCGGCCTGCGCATCGTCCGCGCCCTTGCTCCGACCCTTGCGCAGGCTGCGCTGCAGCAGTTCGGTGAGGTCGATGATGTCGGCGCCGCCCTTCTTTCGCGTCTCGGCCGCCTCCGGCTGCTCCACCTGTTCGGTTCGGCCGGACTCGACCTTGCGGTCGACCATGCCCATGATTTCGTCCTTGAACGAATCCTTGTAGTCGTCGGGATTCCAGTCGGCGCTCATTTCCTCGACGAGCTGCTTCGCCATGCCGAGCTCGCGCTCGGTGAGGCCGGCCTTCTTCGCGTTCTCGGCGGGCAGCGGCAGTTCGGTCCAGGGCCGGATGTCCTCGCCCCAGCGCAGCAGATTCAGCACCAGCCCCGGTCCGACGGGCACCAGCACCGCCAGATGCTGCTTGGTCTGGATCACCACGCGCGCGACGCCCACGCGCTCGCTGCGCTGCAAGGTTTCGCGCAGCAAGGCATACACCTTGGCGCCGCGATTGATGGGCGCCACGTAGTAGGGGCGCTCGAGGTAGACGAACGGAATCGCGCCGGCCGGCACGAAGCTCTCGATCTCGACCGTCTGCGTGGTGGTCGGAAAGGCCGAGGCGATCTCTTCGTCGGTCAGGACCACGTAGTGGCCCTTCTCGTATTCGACGCCCTTGACGATCTGCTCGCGCTCGATTTCCTTGCCGGTCTTCTTGTTGATGCGCTTGTAGCCGACCGGGTCCATCGTGCGCTTGTCGAGCCAGTCGAAGTCGACGGCGTGATCGGTCGTCGCGGAATAGAGAGCGACCGGAATGTGCACCAGCCCGAAGCTGATCGCTCCCTTCCAGAGGACGCGTGGCGTTCGTTGGGTGGATGTCGGCATGGCAATGGAAGATTGGAAGCGGCCGAGTCTAGGGTGCAGATGTCGACAGCGATGTAGGAACGAGTCGCGCCAGATCACGGTCGCTCGTGACCGCGAAGTAGAACCACTCGGTGCCGGGCTTCGCCTCGGAATTCGGGAACACGATGAAGCCGTCGCGCGCTGCGCGCAGCATGCTGCCGTCGGCCCGCATCGCGAGCGGTTCGCCGGCGCTGACCGCGTCGAAGGTCGCCCATTCGCGAACGAACTGGTCGTCGTCGTGCAGCCGGTCGGCGACGCTCACCAGCCTGAGCAGTTGCGGCGGCGAGGGCGCGGGCACGGCCGGGTCGGGCTCGGCCATGCCGAGCAGCACGAGTGCGGCTCGAATGGCGTCGTAGGCCACCTGCGGCGCGGCCGGGTCCTGGTGCTGGCCGCATTCGAGCGTGACCGCGTAGCCCCCGCGGCTGCGCATGTACTCGTTGGTGCCCCAGCCGAAGAGAAGCTCCGGCTCCGTGGGGGCCCGGCCGCCGGCGCGCTGCGCGAGCCCGTCAGCGTAGATGTCGAGCCAGCCCTCGACCACGCGGGGCGTGCGCAGGTGGAGAGCGAGCTGGCCTTCTTCATAGGCCCGCGAAAAGGGTTCGAGCGTGCCGGCGTTGTCTCGCGGCCCGATCATGGCGAAGGCTTCGCCCTGGCTCTGAAAGGAGTGCAGGTCGAGCAGCACGTCGTGCCGGTCGAGCAGCGGGCACAGCAGGCGCGTGATGCCGGCCTCGTAGTCGTCGTCGGTCGCACCGGGCGGACCGGGCCGAAATGAGCGGTTGAGGTTGCGCTCACCCTCGCGCCGCCCCATCCGGCGCGCCAGCGGGTTGGCGACGGGCACCATGCTGAGCCCGCCCCGCAGCAGTTTCACGCGTCCGGCATCCAGATTGCCGACCATGCGCTCGATGCCCGCGGTGCCGCAGGTCTCGTCGCCGTGCACGCCGCCCAGAACGACAAGCCGTGGACCGGGCTCGACGCTTTCGAACCCGTGAACGCGCAGGAAATCGGAAGGCGCTGTCATCGGTCAGCCATCCTACAGCGGGCCGCAGGACGCGCCTACCGACAACGCCACCCGACCATGCGACAAGCATGCATGAACACCAAAAGCAGCCCGAACGGCAAGACCTCGGTCGGCACCACGCAGTCCGGCCACGAAGAGGCCACGAATGCGGACGACGACACGGCCGCGCCGCGCCTGCCCCATGAACATGATCAGTCCACCGACAGCCAGGGCTCGCAGCAGGCGCAGCAACAGCGCATGGGCCAGCAGGCCAAGAAGGACGTGGACAGCGGCATGGTCGACACCGACCGCGGCCCGGTGACCGACAAGGTCTACAACGACAAGGTCAAGCCTTGACCGGCACGCGCAGTTCGCGGTGCATGGCGGCGATCACGCTCGCGTAGTCGTCGGCACCGAAGATCGCGCTGCCGGCCACGAAGGTGTCTGCTCCCGCACTCGCCACGCGTGCGATGTTGTCGACCTTGATGCCGCCATCGACTTCGAGCCGGATGTCTCTTCCGGTGTCGTCGATGCGTTTGCGCGCCGCCTCGATCTTGCGCAGGGCCGAATCGATGAAGCCCTGTCCGCCGAAGCCCGGATTGACGCTCATGATCAGGATCAGGTCGATGTCGTCCATCACCCAGTCGAGCGCTTCGAGTCCCGTGGCGGGGTTGAACACCAGGCCAGCCGTGCAGCCCGCGGACTTGATCGCCTGGATGCTGCGATGCACGTGGCGCGTGGCTTCGGGGTGGAAGCTGATGTGGTCGGCCCCGACTTCGGCGAACGCGGCGGCGATGGCATCGACCGGCTCCACCATCAGATGCACGTCGATCGGCACCGCCACGCCCGCGGGCGTCTTGGCGTGAGGCTTGAGCGCCTTGCAGACCATCGGGCCGAAGGTGAGATTCGGCACGTAATGGTTGTCCATGACGTCGAAATGGATCCAGTCGGCCCCGGCGGCTATCACGTCGGTGACCTCGGCCCCCAGGCGCGCGAAATCGGCCGAAAGAATGGACGGTGCGATGCGAAATGGGCTGCTCATGGGCGGGATTGTCGCAAAGCCGGCACGAGCATGCGCAAGTTACCATGCAGGCTATGACCCAATCCCCGATGCGTGTGCAGGTCGAGCCGCGCTACCTCGCCGATCAGTCGTCGCCCGAAGAGCACGTCTACACCTTCGCCTACACGGTCACGGTCACCAACACCGGCAAGGTGCCCACGCAGCTCATCGCACGCCACTGGATCATCAGCGACGCCTCGGGCCACTCGCAGGAAGTCAAGGGCCTGGGCGTGATCGGACAGCAACCTTTGCTGGCGCCGGGCCAGTCGTTCCGCTATACCAGCGGCTGCCGGCTGAAGGCACCGAGCGGTACCATGCACGGCAGCTATTTCATGGTGACCGAACTGGGCGAGCGACTGGACGTGCCGATTCCCATGTTCGTGCTGGAGATCGACGCCGGCGACGCGCCGGCCCCTCCTCGCGTGCTGCACTAGCCTCTCCCCGCCGTCACACGGCAACGATCGATCGATGAGTTCCTTTTTTCCCAATGATCTGCTGGGGTTCTGGTCGGAGTGGGTGCGCCCCTCCGCCGGCCTGCCCACGGTACTGTGGTCGCTTTTGCTGGCGACGGCGGCAGCGGCCGGCCATCTGGTGCAGCGCTACATCGGCCTGCCCAAGGTGGTGGGCTATTCGCTGGTCGGCACCATCGTCGGCTTCGCGGGTTTCGAAGGCGCCATCTGGCCGCTGCGCGGCATCAGCCTGTTCCTGGTCGAGCTCGGCGTGGCGATCGTGCTCTTCGAAGCCGGCGGCCGCCTGCCGCTGCGCTGGTTCCGCCACAACCCGAGGGTGCTGGTGCAGAGCCTGCTCGAAGCCACGCTCACCTACTTCGGCGTGTACTGGGTGCTGCGCTGGCTGGGCGTGGACGACGCAGCCGCCAATCCGATCGCGCTGATCGCGATCGTCGCGTCGCCGGCCGTGCTGACGCGCGTGGTCATCGACACCCGCGCCTCCGGCCCCGTGACCGAGCGCGCCATGACGCTCGCCACGCTCAACACCTTCTATGCGCTCGCGCTCGGCTACGCACAGGCCGGGCTGATCGAACATTCGCCGCTCGGCATGCTGCAGAGGCTCTACCCCGTGGCGGTGGTGTTGGGCCTGTCGTTCGTGGTGGGCGCGCTGATGGCGCTGTCGCTGCGCTCGGCCTTGCGCGTGATGAGCCCGAGCAGCGAGAACACGTCGATCCTGCTCCTGGCCATCATCGCCGCCGGTGCGGCGACGGTCGCACACCTGGGCGGCTCGGCGCCGCTCGCGGCGCTGATCGGCGGCGTGCTGCTCAAGGCCCTGCATCCCAAGCCCTGGGCCTGGCCGCGGCAGCTCGGCACCGCAGCTTCGCTGCTGACCATGCTGATGTTCGTGCTGGTGTCGGTCGTCGCCGCGCAGGCCGACTGGACGCTGCCCGTGGCCGGCCTGGTGCTGGCGCTGATCGGCGTGCGCGCCGTCGCCAAGATCGCCGGCGTGGCGATCGCCAACCCCGGCAGTGGTGCCAGCTGGAAGCAGGCGCTGTGGGTCGGCTGCGCAATGTCGCCGCTGTCGTCGATCGCGCTGCTGATCGCTTCCACGCTCGTGGCGGCGTCGCCCGCGCGCGGCATGATGATCACCGGCATCGCGCTGCCCGCGATCCTGCTCATGGAAGTGCTCGGCGCCGTGCTTGCCACCGTGGCCATCTATGCGGCGGGCGAAAGCTCCAGGCCGTGGAAGCCCGAGGCCTTTTCCGTCACCGAGGACACGCAGCGATGAGCAGCAAGATCCAGCTGCTCAAGGCCGACGGCACGCCGGTGGAACTGGGCGCGCCGGCGTCGCGCGTGCAAAAGCTCGAGCCCTTCAACCAGTCTGTCGCGCTGTCGCTGGGTGTCGAGCTCGAGCTGCAGCTGGTCAACACCCACGACTACGACCTCGCGCCCTACGCCGAAGACATGCTGCGGCTCATCGCCGAAACGCCCCTGCCGGGCAGCGCGGTGCCCGAGATGACGTCGAGCATGATCGAGATCTCGACCGACGTCTGCCATTCGGCGCAGGACGTGATCACGCAGCTCACGCCGATCCGCGATGCGCTGGTGAAGAGCGCCGACAAACTCAACATCGCCGTGGTCGGCGGCGGCACGCACCCGTTCCAGGAATGGCACGAGCGGCGCATCTACGACAAGCCGCGCTTTCGCGAGTTGTCGGAGCTCTACGGCTACCTGTCGAAGCAGTTCACCATCTTCGGCCAGCACGTGCACATCGGCTGCCCCGACGCGGACAGCGCGCTCTTGATGCTGCACCGCATGTCGCGCTACATCCCGCACTTCATCGCGTTGTCGGCGTCCTCGCCCTTCGTGCAGGGACAGGACACGCAGTTCGACTCGTCGCGGCTCAACTCGGTGTTCGCGTTTCCGCTGTCGGGCCGCGCGCCCTTCACGTTGTCGTGGAAGGAGTTCGAAAATTACTTCGAGCGCATGACCCGGACCGGCGTGGTGCGCAGCATGAAGGACTTCTATTGGGACATCCGGCCCAAGCCCGAATTCGGCACCATCGAGATCCGGGTGTTCGACACGCCGCTCACCGTCGAGCGCGCGGCGGCACTGGCCGGCTTCGTGCAGTCGCTGGCGGCCTGGTTTCTCCAGGAGCAACCCTTCATGCCGACCGAGGACGACTACCTCGTCTACACCTACAACCGCTTCCAGGCCTGCCGCTTCGGGCTCGATGCGGTGTACGTCGATCCGGCGAGCGGCGAGCACATGCCGCTTCGCCATCACATCCTGCAGACCATGGCGCAGCTCGAATGGCACAGCGAGGCGCTCAACGCGACGCAGGCGCTCGGGCTCCTGCGCACCAGCGTCGAGTCCAACCACAACGATGCGCGCTGGCTGCGCGAAAGGCAGCAGAAGGAACGCCTGCTGGCCGAGGTGGTGCGCCAGTCCGCCATCCGTTTCCGGGACGGCTGATGGGCGAGTTCGATCTCATCGCGCGCTATTTCACGCGCCCGGCGAGGCGCTCGCCGCTGGGCGTGGGCGACGACTGCGCGCTGCTCGCTCCGGCGGCGGGCATGCAGCTGGCGGTGTCCTGCGACATGCTGGTCGAAGGCCGGCACTTCCTGTCGACCGTGTCGCCCGAGCGGCTCGGCCACAAGGCCTTGGCGGTCAACCTGAGCGACCTGGCGGCCTGCGGCGCGAAGCCGCTCGCCTTCACGCTCGCACTCGCGCTGCCCGCCGTCCAGGAAGACTGGCTCGCCGGCTTCGCGCGCGGGCTCTTCGCGCTCGCCGACCGACACGATTGCGAACTGGTCGGCGGCGACACCACGCGCGGTCCGCTCAACATCTGCATCACCGTCTTCGGCGAAGTGCCGGCCGGCGCGGCACTGCTGCGCTCCGGCGCGCGTGCCAGCGACGACGTCTGGGTGAGCGGCTCGCTCGGCGACGCGCGGCTCGCGCTCGAGGTCTTTCGCGGCGGCCTGAGCCTGCCGGCGGACCAGTTCGAACGGGCGCGCGCGCGCATGGAGCAGCCCGAGCCGCGCGTCGCGCTCGGCCAGGCCTTGCGCGGCATCGCCAGCGCAGCGGCCGACGTGAGCGACGGCCTCACGGGCGACCTGGGACACATCCTCACGGCGAGCGGCGTGGGCGCCACGCTGGATGCCGACCGGGTCACGGCGCTCATGGGCGTCGGCGCGGCATCGGCCGAGCCGGCCGACGGTTCCGGCGATCCCGACGCCTCCCGTCCGCCCGGACCGAGCCGCGACTTCCGCCGAGCCTGCGCGCTCTCGGGCGGGGACGACTACGAGCTCGTCTTCACTGCGCCGCCCGAAGCACGCGACGCGGTGATCGAAGCCGGCCGGCGCGCCTCCACCGAGGTCACCCGCATCGGCCGGATCGACGCCGAATCCGGGTTGCGCGTGCTCGACGCCGAGGGATCCCTGCTCGACCAGCGGTTCGGCAGCTTCGACCACTTCGCCTGAAACGCGACAATCGTCCTTCCACTCGATTTCCGGACGCTCCCAGCGCCAATGCCCGAGGCCGACATGCAGAAGTTCTGGCTCATGAAATCCGAACCCGACGAGTGCTCGATCGACGACGCGCTCGCCGCACCCCGAGCCACGGTGCCGTGGACCGGGGTGCGCAGCTACCAGGCGCGCAACTTCATGCGCGACGACATGCAGGTGGGCGACGGCGTGCTCTTCTATCACTCGAGCTGCCCCGAACCCGGCATTGTCGGCGTGGCGAAAGTGGCCTCCGCCGTGCGGCCCGACCCCACCCAGTTCGAGCCGGCGTCGCCCTACCACGACCCGGCCTCCAAGCCCGACAACCCGCGCTGGCTGCTGCTCGACGTGAAGGCGCTGCGCAAGACGCGGCTGCTGTCGCTGCCCGAAATGCGCGCCACCCCGGCGCTGGCCGACATGACCGTGCTGCGCAAGGGCAACCGGCTGTCGATCACGCCGGTGGATGCCTCGCACTGGCACCTGATCGTCGACCAGTTGCTGCGCTGACGCGTCGCACCCTCTCCAGGACATGCACCCATGAACGCCATCAAGAACGCCCGCAAGCTCATCACCGCCGACCCGAAGAGCGACACCGCACGCACGCTGGCACGGCTGGTGCTCTCGCTCGAATCGGGCGAGGAATATCCGCTCGCCGAGCTCTACGCACTCGACCTCAAATCCTTCGACCTCGCGATGGCGATCGTGAGCGAGTGGCGGCTCGACCGCTACTACGCCCGCAAGGGCAAGTTGCTGGACGTGTCCTACCAGTCCAGCCTGCTGTCGGCCCACTGAGGCGCGGTGCACGCCTCAGACGGCGTCGGTGCGGGTGCATCCGGGCTGGCTGCGGTGCTCGCGCCGGGGTGCGGCAGCGGTGGGCAGAGTTCCTCGCCCGCGACGCTGTCATGGCATGACCACCTCCGCCTTCGGTGCAGGGCGCGAACCGGACTTGACTGACGTCGACGGAGCCCGGTGGGCCATGCGGGGCGGGCCTGCGCCTCTGGGCCGCCGAAGCGCGCAGCGATAGGCGGAAAAAGGGCCGCGCATGTCTGAGCGCAGCGAGTTTGCGCGGACCCCGCCTGTCGTGAGCACTGCAGGGAAGCCCGAAGGGCCGGCACAGTGAAGCAGGCCCGCCCCGCATGGCCCACCGGGCGGGACGCGCAGGCTCAGGCTCAGGGCACTACCATCAGCGCCTCACCCATGCGGATGCGGTGACCGGCCTCGATGCCCGGCGCCAGCGTGAAGCCCTTGGGCGCGAACACGATGATGGTCGAGCCGTGTTCGAACCAGCCCATTTCGTCGCCCTTGCGATAGTCGACCCGGCAGGCGGTGTGCGCCGGGCCGCGGTAGCCCAGGTGCAGCAGCACGTTCAGGCAATGCAGGCGCATGCTGGCCACCAGGATCGCGGCCACCGGCACCAGCGCCACCACGTGGCCGCCTGACGCGAGCCGAGCGCGGATCACCGCGCGCTCGTTGCGGCAGAACAGCCTTTCCACGCGCTTGAGCGCGATGGGGTTCACGTTCCAGGTGTCGCCCGACAGGTAACTCACGTGTTCCACGCGGCTGTCGTGCGGTGCGTGGAAGCGGTGGTACATGCTGGACGTGAGCCGCAGCGTGACGTAGCAGCCGTCGCGAAACGGCTCGACCGCTTCGGCGTCGCCGAACAGTTCCGCCGCCGAATACGGAAAGCCCTTGGCCTGGAACACCTGCGTTCCCTGCACCTCGCCGCAGGCACCGACGATGCCGTCGCACGGACTCGCGAGCACCGCCGGGTCGGGGTCGACGCGGCGCGCACCGGGCCGAAGCTCGCGCGTGAAGCAGTCGTGCAGGCTGTCGAAGTGCGGCTTCTTCGCATCGCTCAGGTCCAGCTCGGTGAAAAGGCGCCAGGTGCCGATCGACAGGCTGCGCACCCACGGGTGCCGTCGCTTGCTGAACCAGCCCATGAAGCGCGTGAGCGCGATGCGCGGCACGCGGTTGGTCAGCAGGAAATTGAGGTCTTCCTGCTGCAGCAGGGAATCACGAAGCGTCTGGAGTTTCATCAGTCTGTCAATCGAATGCTGTAAACCGGGAGGTCGCTTTTTCACTCCCGCACATGAACGAATCCATCTATCTCACGGGTGCCGCACTGGGCCTGGCCCTGCTCGCGCTGCCGGCGGCGCGCCGCCGCCTCGAACTGTCGCGCGCCAAGCATCCGTCGCTCACCGGCCATTCGCGCATGGCCAAGCGCGTGGCCTCGCTGCTGCCGGGCTATGCCTACGACGCCGACCGCTTTCTGGGATCGGACGGCGCACCGGCCGACATCACCGCGCGCCGACGTGCCGGGCTCGATCGCCTGGCCGCGATCTACCGCGCGCGCTATCCGCTTTCGCAGGCGGCCACGGCGGAGGCGAGAGCCTCGCTCCCCGACCTGCAGTTCACCAGCGCCTACCGCGTGCCCTACCAGTACAGCCCGTATCTGCGCGAACACCTGCAGGTCGGTGCCTTCCTGTCCGCATCGAGCGGCGTCTCGGTGGAAGACCTCGACGGCAACAGCTTCTTCGACCTGACGGGCTCGTACGGCGTCAACCTCTTCGGCTACGACTTCTACAAGGCCTGCATCGCCGAAGGCTCGGCGCGCGTCGAGGCGCTGGGCCCCGTGCTCGGCGCCTACCACCCGTGCGTGCTGTCGAACGTCCGGCGCCTGAAGGCCATCTCCGGACAGGACGCGGTGTCCTTCCACATGTCGGGCACCGAGGCCGTGATGCAGGCCGTGCGCCTTGCGCGCTATCACACGCGCCGCAAGCACCTGGTGCGCTTCTGCGGTGCTTATCACGGCTGGTGGGACGACGTGCAGCCCGGCCCCGGCAACCCGATGCCGCCGCGCGAGACCTACACGCTGCGCGAAATGGACGCGCGCTCGCTGCACGTGCTGCGCACCCGCAGCGACATCGCCTGCGTGCTGGTGAACCCCTTGCAGGCGCTGCACCCGAATGCAGGCGCGCCGGGCGACTCGTCGCTGGTCGACAGCGCGCGGCGCGCCGCCTTCGACCGCGTCGCCTACACGCAGTGGCTGAAGGAACTGCGCGCGGTGTGCACCGAGCGCGGCATCGTGCTCATCCTGGACGAGATCTTCGTCGGCTTCCGGCTCGCACGGGGCGGCGCGCAGGAATACTTCGACGTCCGCGCGGACATGGTCACTTACGGCAAGACGCTGGGCGGCGGGCTGCCGGTGGGTGTGGTGTGCGGCCGCGCCGACCTGATGAAGCGCTACCGCGAAGAGCGGCCCGCCGACATCTGCTTCGCACGCGGCACCTTCAATGCGCATCCCTACGTGATGGGCGCGATGAACGCCTTTCTCGACCGGATCGAGACCCCCGAGATCCTCGCGCTGTACGACGGTCTGGACGAGCGCTGGAACAACCGGGCGGCCGAGTTCAACCGCCGCCTGCAGGAGGCCGGCGTGCCGGTGCGCGTGGCCAACCTGTCGTCGATCTGGACCGTCTGCTACACGCGCCCGTCGCGCTACAACTGGATGCTGCAGTACTACCTGCGCGCCGAGGGCTTGGCGCTGAGCTGGGTCGGCACCGGGCGGTTGATCTTCAGCCTCGACTACACCGACGAGCAGTTCGACGCGGTGGCCGAGCGCTTCGTCGCGGCGGCGCGCGAGATGCAGTCCGACGGCTGGTGGCACGACGCCGCCGTCACCGACAAGGCGATCAAGCGCAGCATCTTGCGCGAGATGATCGCGCAGCGCCGCTGAGCAGAAGCTGCTGCGCAAGGGGCGCTCAGGCGCGCGGGTCGATGAGCTGCCCGCGCATCAGGTAGAGCGGCGCGCGGTGGTAGAGCTTGATGTCGTGGAACGGATCGGTCAGGATCTTGGTCATCCACACCAGGCCGGTGCGGATGTCCTTCAGCACGAACAGATGCAGCGTGCGGAACAGCAAGCCGCCCACGCCGAGTGCGAGCCAAAAAGCGCCGACCTGCCGCGCGTAGGCCTCGAAGCCCTCGGCCGGCTCCACCGCGCCGAACAGCGTCGGGTCGATCCAGAGCAGCGCCGGGACCACCGCCCACAGCGCCATCAGCACCACCTTGCGCTGCAGGTTGTAGCCGACCTTGATGTCTTCCTTGTGTTCGTGGGTGGCCTGGTTGACGTGGTCGTAGCCCTTGGGCTCGAAAAAGAAGTGGCCGGCCTGTCTGCTGGTCATCGACACCAGCCAGCCGATGAGCGCGGCGACGACCGGATCGACGAACAGGAACGCATAGGCGATCACGAAGCTGACCGCGCTCACCAGATGCAGCGACTGGTTGATGCGGCTGTGGTGGTAGTAGCGGTGGTCGTCCCAGCGCTGAGTCTGCAGTTCGCGGAGAAAGTCTTTCACGTTGGCTCCTTGGACGTGCCATGGGCGAGATGCGTGGCAGGTGACCGGATGGTGACGGGCGGCCGTGAAAATCTGGTGACGACGCAACACCTCGCCGTCATGTCATCGGGCTGTTGCAATCCGGTCGCAGCATCGTGGGCATGGCCGCCATGCATTTCCCCCTCCGGGTCGACGACCTCCCCGCCGAGCGGCGTTCGCTGCGCATCGCGCTCGTCACGGAGACCTACCCACCCGAAGTCAACGGAGTGGCACTCACGCTGCACCGCACGGTCGAGGGATTGCGCCGGCGCCATCACGAAATCCAGCTGCTGCGCCCGCGCCAGGCCGACGCCGACGTGGCCCTGTGCGACGGCGGCTATCAGGAAGTGCTGATGCGCGGCATTCCGATCCCGCGCTACCCCGAGATGAAGATGGGCGTGCCTGCCAGAAAAGCCTTCGTCTCGCTCTGGGGCCGGCGCCGTCCGGACCTGGTCTACATCGCCACCGAAGGACCGCTGGGCTGGTCGGCGCTGCAGGCCGCCACGCGCCTCAAGCTGCCGGTGTGCTCGGACTTCCGGACCAACTTCCATGCGTACAGCCGGCACTACGGGATCGGCTGGCTGCAGCGGCCCATCATGGCCTACCTGCGCAAGTTCCATAACCGCTGCGCGTTCACGATGGTGCCCAACGAAAAGCTGCGGGCCGAACTGATGCGCAACGGCTTTCAGCGGCTGGTGCGCGTGTCGCGCGGCGTCGACACGCAGGCCTTCGATCCGTCCCGCCGCAGCGAGGCGCTTCGACAAAGCTGGGGCGCGGGGCCCGACACGCCGGTCGCACTCTTCGTCGGGCGGCTGGCTCCCGAAAAGAACCTCGGCGCGCTGGCGGCCGCGCTGGCCGCCATGCGCGGCATCGACCCAACGGTGCGCCTGGTGGTGGTGGGCGACGGGCCGGCCCGGCGGACGCTCGCCGACACCGTCCCCGGCATCACCTTCGCCGGAACGCGCACCGGCGACGACCTGGCCGCGCATTTCGCCTCGGCCGATTTCTTCGTCTTTCCCAGCATGACCGAAACCTTCGGCAACGTGACCCTCGAAGCGATGGCGAGTGGACTTGCGGTGCTGGCTTACGACCATGCCGCAGCCGGCGAGGTGATCCGCGACGGCCGCAACGGCTCGCTGGCGCGGCTCGGCGACGAGCGTCACTTCACCGCGCTCGCCGAACGGCTGGTGGCCAACCGCGAGCATGCCAGGCAGATGGGGGTCGCGGCTCGAATGACGGCCCGCGAGCTGGACTGGGATTCGATCGTTGGCCAGGTCGAAGCCGTTTTCACGGCCACGCTCGCAGCCGGTGACAGCTCGCCGGACCGGGCACCGCTGATGCACTCGCTGGCACGCACGCACTGAGCGCGCAGCCCGCGCGAGCGCAACAGCCCGGGCCGTTCAGGACATCGGGACGAGTTGGCCGACCGTGGCGGCCGGCGGTTCGATGGGCGGCTCCGCGCTCCACTGCGCAACGTGCTCGGCCAGCGTCTTCATCAGGTCGGCGGCCATCGCCTCGAAGAGCCGCACCTCGCGGGCGCTCAACGCGTGCGGCTCGGTGTCGAGCAGGCACAGGGTGCCGATCGCGTGGCCGTCGGCCGTGGTGAGCGGTGCGCCGGCATAGAAGCGCAGCCGCTTCGAGCGCAGCGTCGGGTTGTCGGCGAAGCGCATGTCGCGGGCGATGTCGGGCACCACCAGGGTCTGGGCGTTCGCTACCACGTGCCCGCACATCGAGACGTTGCGCGGCAGCGTGAGGTCGGCTCCGTGCACGACCGCCTCGTCGCTGCCGGCCGGCGGGCGCAGGCGGCCGAAGGCGCCACCGATGAGCTGCATGGTTTCGTCGATCAGCGACACCATCGCCATCGGCATGTCGAAGATGTCGGCCGCGCGCTGCGATGCAGCGTCGAAGATCGGCTGGGCGCGCGGATCGAGCGCGCCGCTCGCCCGCAGTGCGGCGAGGCGCTCGGCCTCGGCCTCGGGCACGGGCGCTTCCACGAAGCCATTGCCCGGGCGGGTGTTGGTGAACGCCATCACGCGCGCGACCGCTTCGCCTGCCGAGGTCACCAGCGCGTCGGCGCCCAGCGCCTTGCCGCCCTCTTCGCCGCTCGCATCGCCCGGGTCGTTCCACAAGCCCAGCACGATCTTCACTTCGGGCCAGCGGCGCCGCAGACGGCGGCAGAAATGCTTGGCCTGCACCTGCGGCTCGGGACTGAAATACGACAGCAGCACGCAACGCACGCCTTCGAGATCGAGGCCGGCCACATAGTCGGCCGTGACCGTCCCGGCCGAGC
>JAHJOG010000018.1 GCA_018820395.1 Gammaproteobacteria bacterium
GCAGGCATCGTGCTCGTTGGCCGCGGAATACAGGCCATTCTTTTGAAGATGTTCGATTTCGGCTGCCGTCGTCATGACGCGCTCCTTCATTGTTCGCAGGGGGGATGGGAAGGATATTGCTTTGCACAAACAATGCCAACTCATTTAAATGGGGTCAGATAACGAATTGCCGCGCGCAGAGTCGGGCGTTCCTAAATAGGGGACAGATTAATAAACAGTTATAGCGAAGGGTTGTCGCCGGGTTTCGTGCGCGGTCGTCCCGGCCGACTCTTGCTGACGCGCCGTTTGGCGACGCGTTCGAGCGATTCAAGAAACGCAGGGTCTCCCATGGCCCAACCGTGAAGCACTGCCTGGGTGATTTGATCGCAATCGGCACGCGACAACCCGGAACGCACCAGTTCGGAATAGGCAGCCTCTCGATCGAACGGCGTGTTGCCGAGGGTCCAATACAGAGGGTGCGGTGTCAGCATCCGCTCGTTCGTGCGCCCGGTATAGCTGCCATGGCTCGACCATGCGTACTGCGCCGGATCGTCGACGAGCCCATCACGCACCGGATTCAGGTCGATATACACCATGCAGCGCATCAGGTAGCGCTCGGGCTGCAACAAGGTCGAGCGATAGCGCCCTTCCCAGAGCGTCCCCGATCGCCCGTGACGTTGATTGAAATAGCGCACGTAGCGTCGCCCGATCGCTTGCATCCATCGGGGCAGACCCGACTCATCCGCCGGTGTAGCGAGCAAATGGAAATGGTTGTCCATGAGCACGTAAGCATGGAACGCCACCTTGAATTGCGCCGCGCTCTCGCCAAGCAGTTCGAGCAGGTAGCGCCGATCGGCCGAGTCCACGAAGATGGGCTGCCGGTTGTTTCCTCGTTGGATGACGTGATGAGGCTGATCGGCGAGCGTGAGTCGAGGCAGGCGAGCCATGATGAAGGAGGGTCTCGAGCGGGCAATGCTCAGCGCAACGAGAAGCGCGTCGTTAGCAGGGATTCCAGTCCGAACTCAGCGAGCAGCTGCTCAAGGCGTGCTGCGGCGGAAGCTTTGCGATGGCCGGTCCTGCGCGCGATGATGAGTTCGTTCTTGAGGCTGTGCTCCCAGCCGACCAGCTCGGTCACGGTGACCTGGTAGCCGCTCGCCTCGAGATAGAGGCAGCGCAAGACGTTCGTGAGCTGGCTGCCGATCTCCCGTGTGTGCAACGGATGACGCCACAGCTCTGCCAATGGCGTTCTCGCCAACGACAGCGCCTTGTTCTGTCGCAGATGAGCGGCCACCTCGGCCTGACAACACGGCACCAGCGCCATGAAGCGAGCCTCCTTGGCAAGCCCGAATGCGATCGCGTCGTCGGTCGCCGTGTCGCAAGCATGCAGCGCGGTGACCACGTCGAATCGTGATGGCAGTTCCGGCGAACTGGCCGATTCGGCCACGGTGAGATTGAGAAAGGACATGCGCTCGAAACCGAGCCGGCCAGCAAGATCGCGAGACTTTTCTACCAGCTCGGGGCGCGATTCGATGCCGAAGACCTGCCCCGCGCCCCGTGACTTGAAAAACAGGTCGTAGACGATGAACCCCAGGTAGGACTTGCCAGCGCCATGGTCGGCGAGCAGCGCATCGGCGCCCTCGTCGGGTAGTTCGCGCAAGAGCGTCTCGATGAACTGGTAGAGGTGATAGACCTGCTTCAGCTTGCGGCGCGAATCCTGGTTGAGCCGGCCTTCGCGTGTCAGGATATGGAGCTCTTTGAGCAGGTCTTGCGACTGGCCAGGACGCAGCACGCTCAGGACTTCGGCTTGTGCGTCGACCTTCGGACTGCGGCTCATGGCTGGGCTCCTCCGGGCCCGACGTTCAAGCGGGCCCATCCGTCTGTACCGAGCGCTTCGAGCGTTCGAATGTTGCGCTCGAAAATGGCTTCGGCTTCGGGAAATGCATCGACCGCACGGCTCACGCTGTCTTCGCGCAGCAGATGAAGGGTCGGATAGGGAGAACGGTTGCTGGCATTGGCAATCTCTGCGGCATCGGATCCCGCGAACTGAAAGAAGGGATGAAAACTGGCCAGCTGCAATACGCCTTCGAAGCCGTCCCGCCGCAGACGGCGTTCCGCGCGTGCAGTCAGCGCATTGAACTCCAGAAAGTCCGCCATCGTGTGCGGTGCGATCAGAAGCGTGGTGTCGCGTTCGGATGGTTCGAAGGCGACGAGCCGACTCGCCTCTGCGAGCAGCGCGTCCGTCAATCCCTCATCGTCCGCGGGCAAGTAGGTCGCGAAGTGGATCTGCCCACGAACATGGACCGCCTTGGCGAAGGGGCAGAGGTTGAGGCCGATCACGGCGTGCTCGATCCACT
Organism: Gammaproteobacteria bacterium; assembly: GCA_018820395.1. GTDB lineage: Bacteria > Pseudomonadota > Gammaproteobacteria > Burkholderiales > Burkholderiaceae_C > Variovorax. The sequence goes on from JAHJOG010000018.1 coordinate 2,334, forward strand.
TGCGCGTATCCGCTACAGCCTGGTCTGCAGTGACGAGAGATGCAGCGGTCATGCGGTGCTCCGTCGATCGACCGAAGGCAGCCTTGCCGCAACCATCAGGCCCATCAATGAGCAAGACAAGGTGACGAGCCAGGTCCACTGCCATCCGCCCATGCGATGCGCGATCCAGGCCACGAGGGGCGGCGACAAAAACTGGCCCAGCGACGACGCCTGCTGCATCAGGCCAACCGTGGTCGACACGGTCGAAGGCGTTGGAGCAAGTCGAACGCTGAGCATGAAGAGCGTGGCCGGTACGACACCGCCGCCGAGTGAAAAAACGCAGATCGCAAGATAACGAAGCTGCGGCGGCAGTTGCAGGGCGTCTCCGAGTTGCACGAATGCCAGCACGCTGGTGCATGCCATCGTGATGAAGCCGAGTCGCAGCAGGCGGTCGGGCGCCATACCGCGCTGCAACAGACGCCCGCCCATCACGTTGCCGACGATGTTCAGGCTGGCGGCGATTGCCGTCAGCACCGCATTCCACCCGTCGGGGACGCCCGCTTTCGAATAGATCGCCGGCAGGAAGCCGATGACCGCCATCCATTGCGACGAGTAAACGGCAAACGCCAGCGCGATCATCCAGGGTCCGCCGGCACTCACGGTCTCGATCAAGCGTCGAGACCATGGCAGCGGGCGAACCTCATGCGACTGCGCCCGGTGCAGGTCCTTGGGAACAACCAATGCCACCCACACTCCGACCGCTGCCGTGACCGCAGAGAGAAGCCACCACCAGCCGGGCCATCCAACAGCGGCAATCCATCCCGGCCCGATCAAGAGCGCCAGGGCGATGCCGAACGGCATGTAGGCGCCCCAGATGCCCAACGCCTTGCGCTCGGCTTGGGCCGGCGACAACGCTCGGATCAGACCGGGTGCTGGCATGGCCACCAGCAGAAAGCCGAAGCCTTCGATGCCTCGCAACACCAGGAGCAGTGGCACGGCCAGACCCGCAGGAGCAGACGCGCCGACCCATCCGCCTGCCGCGCTTGCCACCGCAATGACCGACATACCGATCAGCAGGCTCCGGCGCAGGCCAATGGAATCCGCTGCGAGCCCGACGACAAGGCCGAACGTCATTCCTGCCAACTGAACCAGCGACAGGAGGAACCCGGCGTCGACCAATCCGATGCCCAGTGTCGCCTGCAGTGACGGAATGGCAGGGGGCATCTTGCCGACATGGAGTGCCGCGGCGATGCCGGCACTCACCACTGCGAACGCTGCGGTCGGCACGCGCTGCCCCGTGTCCCGCAGAGCGCTTACTCCACCCATTGCCGCCCCGTCAGACGCTCATGTTCTCGCATCGCGAAGCGATCGGTCATGCCGGCGATGTAGTCCGCGATCGCTCGCTCCCGGTCGCTGCGTTGTGCGAAGTACGCAGGCATTTCCCTCGAACGCTCCAGGTAGATGCCGAAGAGCTCGCGCACCACCTGTTGCGCCCTCTCGGTGGTTCGGGTCACTTGCTCGTGCCGGTAGAGATTCCGGAAAAGGAACTGCTTCAATTCTGCGGAGCGACTGCGCACGGTATGGCTGAATTGGACCAATGGGCCTTGGTGCCGTGCGGCATCCGCGTCAGGGGGCGCTGTCGACGCCAATGCGGACTGCGTCGCTTCGATCACGTCATAGACCTGGCTGCTGAGCATCCGGCGAATGACTTCGTAGACGACCCTGCTGCCTTTAAGTTGAGGGTGCTCGGCCATGGTCTCAGCATGAAACCGGCGGAAAAATGCGACCTCGCAAAGACTGTCTACCTCGATCAGTCCGGACCTCACGCCGTCGTCGATATCGTGTGCGTTGTACGCAATCTCATCGGCCAGATTGCACAGCTGAGCCTCCAGGCTCGGTTGCGAGCGTTCGATGAACCGTCGAGCGACACCACCGGGCTCGTGAGCATCGATGCGCTGCGCATTCGCCGGTGCGCAATGCTTGAGAATGCCCTCGCGCGTTTCGAAGCTGAGGTTGAGGCCGTCGAAGGCTGGGTAGCGGCGCTCCAGCGTGTCGACGACTCGCAGACTCTGCAAATTGTGTTCGAAGCCTCCGAAATCGCTCATGCAGTCATCGAGAGCGCTTTGACCGGCATGGCCGAAAGGCGTGTGTCCGAGATCATGCGCCAGCGCAATCGCTTCCACGAGATCCTCGTTGAGGCCGAGTGCCCGTGCGATGGAACGTCCGAGTTGCGCGACTTCCAGCGAATGGGTCAAGCGCGTGCGAAAGAGGTCGCCTTCGTGGTTGAGAAATACCTGCGTCTTGTAGACCAACCGCCGGAAAGCGGTGGAATGAACGATCCTGTCTCGGTCACGCTGAAACGCGTCTCTCGTCGGCGCAGGCGGCTCGGCGTGGCGCCGACCACGCGACAGCGCCGGATCGCTCGCATAGCATTTCAGCGCGAGCTGCATTGCTCGAGCACCTCGCGCACCAGCGCATCAGGCGCGCTTCGAAGCTGGGCCGAGCCTGGCTTGTCGAGCACGATGAACCGGATGTCGCCGCCCTCGGATTTCTTGTCGATTCGCATCAGTTCAAAGTAGCGCTCCGCACCGAGCGCTGGAGCCACGACAGGCAGGCCGGCACGTTCGATGAGCGCTGTCAGACGCTTCACGAACTCCAGCTCGATCCCGCCCAGACGATACGAGAGGTGAGCGGCCATCACCATGCCGCACCCGACCGCCTCGCCATGCAGCCATTCGCCGTAGCCCATGCCAGCCTCGATCGCGTGACCGAAAGTGTGGCCGAAATTGAGGATGGCGCGAATGCCTGTCTCGCGTTCATCCTGCCCCACCACCTCGGCCTTGATCTCGCAACTGCGTTTGACCGCGTGTGCCAGTGCCGCCGGATCGCGCTTCATGAGCACATCGATGTGAGACTCGATCCAGTCGAGAAACTCGAGGTCGTAGATCGGGCCGTACTTGATGACTTCCGCCAATCCGGCGCTCAGCTCTCGTGCGGGCAACGTGGACAAGGTTGTCAGGTCACAGAGAACGAGATGAGGTTGATAGAACGCCCCGATCATGTTCTTGCCAAGCGGATGATTGATCGCCGTCTTTCCCCCGACCGATGAGTCCACCTGTGCCAGCAACGTCGTCGGCACCTGAACGAAAGGCACGCCGCGCATGTAGCTGGCGGCCGCAAAACCCGTCATGTCGCCCACGACCCCGCCGCCGAGCGCAAAAAGAACCGTCTTGCGGTCACAGCCGTGCAGAAGCAATGAATCGAAGATCAGATTCAATGTCGACCAATCCTTGTGAGTCTCGCCGTCCGGGAGCTCCAAGACGCGAACGTTGCGAAAGCGACTCTCCAGCAAATGTCGCAGCGCTTCGGCGTAGAGCGGTGCCACCGTGGTGTTGCTCACGATCAATGCCGAAGTTGCAGCCGGAACCCGATCAAAACTCTTCGGATCGTTCAGCAGACCGGCTCCGATGTGAATCGGGTAACCCCGGTCATCGAGCTCGATCTGGACTGTTTCTACGGTGTACGACATTGCCATCGCCCCGAGTTTAGGCGCTGTAGCGAGACCCCCTAGCTATCTGGCTGCGGGTCGATTTCAAGTTGTTGGACGATCGTGCCGACCAACGCTGCCACCGAGGGACGACCGGTTTCAATGATCGCGTGTGCGGTAGAGCAGTACAGCGGATCGCGCACGGCATAGAGTTCCTGCAGGCGCAGCAGCGGGTCGGCTACCTGAAGAAGCGGTCTCTTGCTGTCATGCCGCAAGCGGCGAAACAGATCTTCGGCAGACGAGCGCAAATAGAACACGCGAAAGTGGCGGCGCAAGACCGTCCTGTTGGACTCTCTCAGCACCGCACCACCGCCAGTCGCCACGACACCTTGTGCCGAGGCGGCCAGTTCGGCAATCGTGACCTCTTCGAGGTCGCGAAAGCTTTCTTCCCCCTCATGTTCGAAATAGTCCCGGATCGAGCAGCCGATCTTTTGCTCGATCGCGTGATCCGTGTCGACAAACGGGACGCCAAGTCGCTGACTCAGCCGTCGGCCGACGGCCGACTTGCCAGCGCCAGGGAGACCGACGAGCGCTACCGGCACAGAAAACGAGGCGCGAGTCTTAGCGCGCTGCGTTGCGGTCCGTGATCATCTTCGGGGTGATGAAGACGAGCATTTCAGTCTTGTTGGCGGTGCGTGTTCGAGTGCGGAACAGTGCGCCAAGGTAAGGCACCTCTCCAAGCACCGGCACGCGCGACTCGTCCGTGGATTCGGTGAGTTCGAAGATGCCGCCGATGACGACCGTTCCGCCGTTCTCGACCAGCACTTCGGTCTGCACGTGCTTGGTATTGATGGCGAATCCGGCGGTCGTGGCCTGGCCCACCGTGTCCTTGTTGACGTCGAGCGTCAGGATGATGTTGCCTTCAGGCGTGATCTGCGGCGTGACCTCGAGCTTGAGATTAGCCTTGCGGAATGCGATCGACGTTGCGCCGCTGGAAGTGGCGACTTGATAGGGAAGCTCGGTTCCCTGCTCGATCAGTGCCTTGGTCTGATCTGCCGTCACCACGCGGGGACTCGACACCACTTTGCCCTTGCCATCTGCCTCCAACGCGGAGATCTCAAGATTGAGCATGCGTGAGAAGCTGGAGTTGAACAAAGAGATAGCAAACGTTCCTGGCGCATTGCCATTGCCGGCGACGCCAGTCGACGGGAGGTTGACGAAATTGGAGTTGGTGAAAGTCGTCAGAGCGCTGCCCTGCGTGGTCGCCGTACCGGGCGTAACGACCGGCGACGCGCCCAGATTGCCAAACACTCGATTGCCGTTAACGGAACCGACATTGCCGCCAGCGACGCCGCCTCCCAACCGAACGCCTAAGGACTTGCCGAACGTATCCGACGCTTCGACGATACGAGCTTCGATCAGCACCTGGCGTACCGGAATGTCGAGCTTCTGGATGAGTTCAGCCACCTGCTGGAGGCGCGACGGAATGTCGGACACGAACAGTTGATTGGTACGCGATTCGGCAATGACGCTTCCGCGCGGGCTCAAGATGCGGGTGGTCGAACCAGAGCCGCCGCCTCCGCCCGTCGATGCGCCAGTGCCGGTCAGTCCTTGAGCGATCGTGACGGCCTTGGTGTAGTTGAGCTGGAATGACTGCGTCCGCAATGGCTCAAGGTTCTGGATTGCCGCCTGGGCTTCGAACTCCATCTTTTCCTTGGCGTTAATCTCATCCTTGGGCGCAATCCACAGGACCGAACCGTTCTTGCGCAAACCAAGGTTCTTGGCCTGCATGATGATGTCGAGCGCCTGATCCCAAGGGACATCTTTCAAACGAAGCGTCAGCGAGCCAGTCACCGAATCCGAGGTCACGATGTTGAAGTTCGTGAAGTCAGCAATGACCTGCAGGAGAGATCGAATCTCGATGTTCTGGAAATTGAGCGAGAGCTTTTCGCCGCTGTAGCCCACGCCCTGCGTCAGCTTGGTCGGATCGACCTTGCGTGGGCGAACTTCGACGACAAACTGGTTTTCGCTCTGATAAGCACTGTGGTCCCAGTCGCCCGTCGGCTCGATCGTCATCCGCACTCGATCGCCGATCTGCTCGGTCGTCACGGTCCTGACAGGGGTGCCGAAGTCCGAGACATCGAGCCGGCGGCGAAGGCCCTCAGGCAAGGTCGACTTGGTGAACTCGACGATCAAATTCTTGCCTTGCTCGCGAACGTCGACGCCCACTTGGTTGTTGGCCAAATCGACAATCACGCGCCCGGCGCGATCAGCGCCCAAGCGAAAATCGACATCGCGCAGTGGCAGAGTGTCTCGATTGCGGTTCTCGGCGAATGCGGATGGAGTCGACGCGGCAAGTGCAGCGCCGGGAACCGGCTCCAGCGAGACCAGCAACGACTTGCCCTGGATCTCAGCTTTATACGCAGTCGCCTGTTTCAAATTCAGCACGAGGCGCGTGCGATCGCCCGCCTGGACGACGTTGACCGAGCGGAGATTGCCTTGATTGACGTCGATGGCAGAGCGCCCGATGCTGTTGGTCACGCCCGGGAAATCGAGCGCGATGCGCGCGGGTGTTTGGATCGCGAAGCCATTGGGCACCGCCGAGAGAGGCTGAGCAAGGTCGATTCGAATCACCTCGGATCCGGACTGGGTCGACGTGGTCACCGATTCAATGGAATTCTGGGCATGAGCGACGGCCAGCACGCCCCACGCAGCCAAGGCGATTCCTGCACAGCGCAGCCACTGCGCAAATCTTGATTTTGTTGAATTCATTTCGACCTCTCTTGCAACTGCAGCGTCGCCACGCGTTCTACCCATTCACCGGCGGCGTCCTGCACGATTTCACGCAAGGCGAGTTCGGTTTCGCTGATACGGGTGATGAGCCCGTAGTTGAGTCCCAAGTGGTTCCCAACCTTCACTTGATATAGGAGCTTGTCCACGGTGATCAAAGCCACCGGCTTTCCGTTCTGACTCATGCTGCCGACCATGGCCATCGAGTCCAGCGGATAAGACTCGAGCGCTTCCTTGCGTCGAGCCAGCTCGGCGGCGATCAGCCCGGAGGTACTCGGCTGGCTCGAGTCGCGGCGCATGGCCTGCGTGAGCTTCTGGAGATCGAACGGCTCGGTCACGTTCGCTTCGGTGTATGCCTGGGGCGTGAACTTTTTTGGCGCCGAAATAGGCGGCACCGTAGGACGCACCTGCGCTCGTTGATCCGCCATCCAGCGCTGCAGATCCTCGTGTTCCGAGCTCGAACAGGCGCTCAAGGCGGCCACGGCGATGCCGAGGCAAGCAAATCTGAGCGATCTCATTTTTTCTTTGCCCCTGGAGCTGCCGCACGCCTTTGCGTCGCCTGCTCTTCTTCATCCAGATAGCGGAAGGTCCGCGCCGTCGCGTCCATGGACAACGACCCGTCTTTCTGCGGCGTGATGGACAAGTTGTTCAACGTCACAATGCGGGAGAGATTCGCGACGTCGGCTGCAAACGCCCCCATGTCGTGATATCGACCAGTCACCCGCACGGCGATTGGCAACTCCGCGTAGTAATCCTTGACGGAAACCTGACCGGGCCGGAACAGCTCGAACTGCAGGCTGCGGCCCAGCCCGGCCTGGTTGATGTCCGATAGCAGTGCATCCATCTCTGCCTTGCTAGGGAGCTGCTTCTCCAGCAAGGTCACGTACTGTTGTACCTGCTCGCGCTGCTTCTTGAGCAAATCGAGGTTTGCGGCCAGGGCGACTTTCTTTTGGTAGTCGGCTCGCAATGCCGTTTCCTTGGCGCGCTCTGCCTCCAACTCGTCGTTGGAATTCGTCAGCCAGGCAAACCAAAGGCCAGCCAGGACCAGTGCTGTCACTGCGGCACAAAGCAGATATCGTGGGAGCGGGGGCCAGACCGAGGGATCGTTGGGATTGAGTCCGCGAAACTGCTCGCCGAAGCTTTGCAGGCCTCCGGCGATGTCCAGATTTCTGGATGCACGTTGGGTTGCCATGGTGTCCTCTTAGCCCTTGCCCGGTTGGGCCGCTTTGGCGGGCACGTCGGCGGCCGACTTCTGTCCATCGGTCGGCCGCTTCAGGCCGATACGCATGGTGAAGTTGGCGACACGGCGAACGTCTCGGGGGCTGAGTGTGATGTTGGCCGAGGTGATCTCGATGAGTTCGGGCTTCACCAACCAGGGACTGTTGTTTCCTAGATTTCTAAGCAGCTCCGAAACGCGTTCGTTCGATTGAGCCATTCCGACGAGCGTGACCGTCTGGTTGTCCTGCTTCATGCTTGTCAGGTAGACGCCATCAGGCAACTGGCGTACGAGTTCGTTGAGCAGATGGACCGGAAGGTTGCGATCACCCTGAAGGTCTTCGACTGCCTGTTGGCGCGCACGCAAAGCCGCGATCTCCGATTGGAGCGTTGAGATCTCTTTGATTTCAGTGTCGAGCTTGGCAATCGCAGTCTGCAAGAAGCTGTTCTTTGCTTGCTGGCTGGAAATCTGCGCTTGAAACCACAGGTATGCACCGCCAGCGATCAAGCCACCGAGCAACGCAGCAGTTCCCAACGACGCATAGAACGCTTCTCGCCGGCGCTTGCGCGCCGCCTCTCGGTGCGGCAGCAGGTTGATGAGGATCACTGCAAGAACCTCCGCATTGCCAGCCCGCAGGAAGTGAGATAGGAAGGCGCTTCGCGTCGAACCTTTTTCTCGCGGATGCCACTGCTGATTCCCATGCCGTCGAACGGATTGACCAGCGAACAAGCGAACGAGGTTTGACGCGTGACGGCGCTGGTCAACCCCGGAAGCGCAGCGGATCCGCCAGCGAGCAGCACATAGTCGACGCGGTTATGCGGCGTGCTTGTAAAAAAGAATTGCAGTGCTCTCGCGATTTCCTGGGCGATGCTCGCGACGAAAGGTTTGAGCACTCCGGACCCGTAGTCGTCAGGCATTTCACCGCTGCGCTTCTTGGCTTCCGCTTCCTCGGCAGAAAACCCGTACTGGCGGACGATGAGTTGCGTCAACTGAGCGCCGCCGAATGCTTGATCGCGGTCATACAGCACTTCCTGATTGCGCAACACCTGCATGCTGGTCGTGAAAGCCCCGACCTCGAACAATGCGACCACAGCATCTTGTCCCTGCCCGGGAAGTTGCTCGATGAGACGAGCAGTGGCGAGGCGAGAAGCGTACGATTCGACATCGAGGATCATCGCCTTCAGACCAGCCGCTTCCGCCAAGCCTTGACGATCCTGAACCTTTTCTTTGCGCGACGCAGCGATCAGAACCTCAACGTCTCCAATTGAATTGGCGCTTTGTCCGATGACACAGAAATCGAGGCTGACTTCGTCGAGCGAGAAGGGAATGTATTGATTCGCCTCCGACTCGACCTGGATTTCGAGTTCCTGCTCACTCATGCCACCGGGCAGAACGATCTTCTTGGTGATCACTGCGGATGGAGGAAGTGCCAGCGCAGCGTGCTTGGTGCGAGTGCCGCTCTTGCGAACGCAACGACGAACAGCTTCGGCTACCTCGTCGAATTTTTCCACGTTGCCGTCGGTGATCCAGCCACGTTCAAGCGGCTCGATGGCACATCGTTCAAGGACGAGCTTGCCGCTCGATTCGCGACCTAGCTCGACCAGCTTCACGCTGGACGAACTGACGTCCAGCCCAAGCAATGGCGCAGCCTGTCGGCGAAACAACGATCCGAAAGCAGTCAAGACGATACCATCCGTTGTAACGATTAGAAATATTTGCGTGTGGTTGCATGCTAGCAGGAAGGGGCTCGCCAAACCAAGAGGCGAACCCTCACTGCAACCTCAAGCGTTGTCAAAAGTGGACGTAACAACGGCGTTTCGCAACTTACGTCACGAATGCGAGTGAGCTCGTTTTATCTAACAACAACAGAGCATTCAGCGACAGCGACTTTTTATAATGCTGGGTGACTGAACGATCTTCCATGCCCGAATCCACCCGCCCCAGAGGGCCGTCAAAATCTCCTTCCCCCAAGCGTCCGACCTGGTTGCGATGGTTGCTGCGCGGTCTGTTGTGGGTGACAGGCATTGCGGCCGCCGGAGCGTTCGCAGTCGCTTGTATCTTGGCGGTGGCACTCGCAGTCGCCTATCCCAACCTTCCCGACATTTCCGAGCTTGCGGACTACCGGCCCAAGCTACCGCTGCGGGTGTTCTCGTCCGAAGGCATTCTGATCGGCGAGTTCGGGGAGGAGCGGCGCAACCTCACTCCCATAGCGACCATCCCCAAGGTCATGAAGGACGCGGTGCTAGCTGCCGAGGACGCTCGCTTCTACGAGCACGGCGGCGTCGACTTCAAGGGCATGCTCCGCGCAGGCTTGGCGAACATGAACCGCATGAAGAGCCAGGGCGCATCGACGATCACCATGCAGGTTGCCCGCAACGTCTATCTGAGTTCTGAGAAAACGCTGACGCGCAAGATCTACGAAATTCTACTGACTTTCAAGCTGGAACACCTGCTGACCAAAGATCAGATCTTCGAGATCTATCTGAATCAGATCTACCTTGGTAACCGCGCGTACGGATTTGCGGCCGCTTCCGAAGCCTATTTCGGCAAACCGCTACGCGATCTGTCGATCGCGCAGGCCGCAATGCTCGCGGGCCTTCCCAAGGCGCCGGGCGCCAACAACCCGGTGAACAACCCTTCGCGCGCTCGCGGTCGGCAGCTCTATGTGATCGACCGGATGCAGGAAGCCGGGTTCATCACGGCCGAGCAGGCCGCCGCCGCCAAGAAAGAAGAGTTGCACCTGAAAGAGGGTTCCGACCCCAACCGCCTTCATGCCGAATACGTTGCCGAGACCGTTCGCCAGTTGATGTATGCGCAGTATGGTGACAGCACCTACACCCGGGGCCTGAAGGTCTACACCACTTTGGTCGCCGAAGATCAGGCTGCGGCGTATCGTGCCTTGCGTAAAGGCATCATGGATTACGAACGGCGGCAGTACTACCGCGGCCCCGAAAAGTTCGTCGATCTGCCCAGCGACCCCAAGCAGCTCGACGAAGCCGTGGACGATGCGCTTGCCGATCATCCAGACAACGGCGATGTGATGTCGGCTGTCGTGCTCAAGGCAACCGCCAAGGAAATCACCGCGGTCCGTGGCAACGGTGACACGCTGCAGATCACCGGCGAGGGCCTGCGTCCCGTCCAAACCGGCCTTTCTGACAAGGCTCCGCCGAACATCAAAATCCGCCGCGGTGCTGTGATCCGGGTTGCCAAGACACCGAAAGACACCTGGGAAGTCACACAGTTGCCAGAGGTCGAGGGGGCGTTCGTTGCCATGGATCCGCGCGATGGCGCGGTCAAAGCGATGGTCGGTGGCTTCGACTTCGACAAGAACAAGTTCAATCACGTGACCCAGGCGTGGCGTCAGCCGGGATCGAGCTTCAAGCCCTTCATCTACTCGGCGGCGCTCGAGAAAGGCTTCACGCCGGCCACGGTAGTGAACGATGCGCCACTCTTCTTCGATGCAGGAACGACTGGCGGTCAACCCTGGGAGCCGAAGAACTACGACGGAACCTTCGACGGACCGATGACCATGCGACGCGCACTGGCGAAGTCCAAGAACATGGTGTCGATTCGGATCCTGCAATCGATCGGCACTCGCTACGCGCAGGACTGGATCACCAACTTCGGGTTCGAGCGCGAGAAGCATCCGGCGTATCTGCCCATGGCGCTCGGCGCCGGGTCCGTGACGCCGATGCAGATGGCCACGGCATATTCGGTGTTTGCCAATGGCGGCTACCGCGTCAATCCCTACCTGGTGACACGCGTCACCGACCATAGGGACAAGGTGCTGGTTGAAGCGCAACCGCCGCTGCTCAAGGAAACCATGCGTGCCATTCCGCAGCGCAACGCATTCGTCATGGACAGCTTGCTCCAAGAAGTCGCGCGCAGCGGCACTGCAGCCAAGGCGCAGCGTGCGCTGAAGCGTCCCGACATCTACGGCAAGACTGGCACGACCAACGATTCGCTCGACGCTTGGTTCGCCGGCTTTCAGCCCACGATGACTGCCATCGCGTGGATGGGGTACGACACGCCGCGCAAGCTCGGCGATAGAGAAACCGGAGGAGGCCTGAGTCTTCCGATCTGGATCGATTACATGGAAACCGCGATCAAGGGAGTGCCTGTGGCCGAGATGCCCGCACCGGCTGGCGTCGTCAACGTGGGTGGCGAGTGGTATTACGACGACTACGCGCCCGGCCGCGGTGTGGCAAGCCTGGGCATCGAGACCGCGCCGGTCATGCCCGCCGAAGCGTTGACGGGCGTACCCATCGGAGCACCGCCTCCGCCCGAGGAGCGCAATCGCATCCTCGACATGTTCCGCAACTGAGAAGATTCAGATGCCGGTCAGGCCGTGAACTCGAGCGCCACGCCTGCCTGGGCCGTGGCCTCGCGCGAAAGATTGGCAAAGAGTTCCTGCGAAGTCTTCGTGTCGAGCCAGGCATGGCCGTCGTATCGGTAGTGGTAGCCGCCCGACTTGGCCGCGAGCCAGATTTCCTGAAGCGGCTTCTGCAGGTTGACGATCAATTGGCTGCCTCCGCGAAACGTGATGGTGATCATGCCGCCCACCCTCTGGTTGTCCAGATCGGCTTCGGTGTCGTCGTTGATGCGATCGCAACTGCGCTCGATGGCGTCGAGCGCGGCTTCCGCGAGATCCATGTACTCGGAATCGGTCATTACAATTTCGCGATGTTGAATGTTTGCAGAATTCTAGTGAGCGCATTAAGCCTTGCTTTGCTTGCGGGTGCATTGTCGGCGTGCGGGCAGAGGGGTCCTCTCTACCTGCCGACCGACCCGGCCGCCAAGGGCCGTGCAACGCTCCCGCAGTTGCTCATTCCGAATTCGCGTGACGACGAATCCACGCAGACTCCGCCGCGCGACCCGGCGCCACCCGCCGGCAGTGATCAGAAATGACCGATCGGACGGTACTCCCCGGTCACCCGCACATTGCGCGCATCGCTGGCGACCTCCACGTCGAAGGCGTGCCTCTGCAGTCCTTGGCACGCGAGCATGGAACTCCGCTTTTCGTGTACTCGAAGCAATGGATGCTCGACGCGCTGAATGCCTACCGCCGCGGATTCGAGGGGCGCGACGCCTGGGTGTGCTACGCCATCAAGGCCAATTCGTCGCTGGGCATCCTGCGTGTCTTTGCCGAAGCGGGGTGCGGGTTCGACATCGTGTCCGGCGGTGAACTCACGCGCGTGCTGGCTTCAGGAGCGAATCCCGCAAAGGTGATCTTTTCCGGCGTAGGAAAAACACGGGCAGAGATGAAGCAAGCGTTGTTGGCCAACATCGGCTGCTTCAACGTCGAAAGCGAAGCCGAGATCGACGTGCTCAATGCGGTTGCTCTGGAGCTCGGACGGCGCGCTCCGATCAGCGTGCGCATCAACCCCAATGTCGATCCCAAGACCCACCCTTACATCTCGACCGGTCTCAAGGGGAACAAGTTCGGTGTCGCGCATGACCGTGCGGTGCCCGTGTATCGGCATGCCGCATCGCTGCCGGGCCTCGAGGTGATTGGGATCGACTGCCACATCGGTTCACAGATCACAGCATCGGCGCCCTACCTCGAGGCACTCGAGCGTGTGTTGGATCTGGTGGAAGCGATCGAGGCGGCAGGCATTCGCTTGCACCATATCGACTTCGGTGGGGGCCTCGGAATCGACTACAACGGCGAAACGCCCCCGCACGCCGATGCGCTATGGAAGCTCTTGCTTGCCCGCCTCGACATTCGCGGCTACGGTGATCGCCGCCTGATCGTCGAGCCGGGCCGCTCGCTGGTCGGCAATGCGGGCGTTTGCGTGACGGAGGTGCTCTACACCAAGCCGGGCGAAGACAAGAATTTCTGCATCGTCGATGCGGCCATGAACGATCTGCCGAGGCCGGCGATGTACCAGGCCTACCATCAGATCGTGCCCGTTGCGGAAAAAAACGGGGCGCCCACCACCTGCGACGTGGTCGGTCCGGTGTGCGAGAGTGGCGACTGGATCGGTCGCGATCGCGCGCTCAATGTCACTGCCGGCGATCTCTTGGCGGTTCTTTCTGCAGGCGCATACAGCATGTCGATGGCCAGCAACTACAACTCCCGAGGACGCGCTGCCGAAGTGCTGGTCGACGGCACGCGCGCCCATGTGATTCGGCGCCGCGAAAGCATCGAAGACCAATTGCGCAACGAACAGTTCGGCACCTGATCCCGGCGCTCACCATCATTTGCTGAGTTGAGCATTCCCCGCCGCGCTCGCGCGCTGGCGCTGCTTCTTGCTCATCGCGTTCCAGACACGCCAGCCGAGGAGCACCGCAATGATGGCCGCGTAGACGAACACTTCAGCGAAGTTGTTCTTGCCAGCCCGCATCCAGAAGAAGTGAAGCAGACCCAGCCCGGCAATGGCATAGACGAGCTTGTGCAGCCGCTGCCAGCGCTTGGCCCCGAGCCACTTGATTGCCCGGTTGAACGATGTGGCCGCCAGCGGCGTGAGCATCAGGAAAGCGCTGAACCCGACGAGGATGAACGGCCTCTTCGCAATGTCTTTGGCGATCTCTGGAATATCGAAGCCCATGTCGAACCAGCTGTAGCTCAGCAGGTGGATCACGACGTAGAAGTAGGCGAACAGACCGAGCATTCGCCTGAACCTGGCAAGCGCATTGGCTTTGGTCAGCACGCGCAATGGGGTGACCGCCAGCACGATGCAGATGAACCGCAGCGTCCAGTCGCCCGTCGAGCGAATCAGGTACTCGGCCGGGTTGGCCCCGAGCCCGTCGGTGAATGCGCCGTAGAACAACCAAGCGAAAGGCAGCAGGCACAGCAAGAAGACCAGCGGTTTCGCCGCCGGATGCATGAGCAGCTTGTTCATGACCGCTTCAGAAGAACTTCTTGAGATCCATGCCCGCGTAAAGCTGCCCGACCTGCGGCTCGTAGCCGTTGAACATTTCCGTCTTCCTGCGCTTGGCGAACAAGCCCCCGCCGTCGCCGATTCGGCGTTCCGTCGCCTGACTCCAGCGTGGGTGATCGACAGTCGGGTTCACGTTGGAATAGAAACCGTATTCCTGGGGCGCCGCCTTGTTCCAGGCCGTGGCGGGCTCCTTTTCGACAAAGCGGATCTTGACGATCGACTTGCCGCTCTTGAAGCCGTACTTCCAGGGAACGACGACGCGCACCGGTGCGCCACTCTGATTGGGAAGCACCTCGCCATACATGCCGAAAGTCAGCAGCGTGAGCGGGTGCATGGCTTCGTCCATGCGCAAGCCCTCGACGTACGGCCACTCGAGCACACGCGAGCCGACGAACGGCATGGTCTTGGGGTCGGCCAGAGTCACGAACTCGACGAACTTCGCGTTGCCCTGCGGCTCGACCCGTTTGATGAGTTCGGCCAGCGAATAACCGACCCAGGGAATCACCATCGACCAGCCCTCGACGCAGCGCAGCTTGTAGATCCGCTCTTCTTGGGCGCTCAGCTTGATCAGGTCCTCGATACCGTACTTGCCCGGTTTCTTGACCAGGCCTTCGACCTCGACAGTCCACGGCCTCGTTTTGAGGGTGCCCGCGTTCTTGGCGGGATCGCTCTTGTCTGTCCCGAACTCGTAGAAATTGTTGTAGGTGGTGACGTCCTTGTAGTCGGTCACCTTTTCCATCGTCTGGGCGCCGGGCACCGACGACTTCAC
>JAHJOG010000189.1 GCA_018820395.1 Gammaproteobacteria bacterium
CGAGCGCTGCGTTCGAGCAAGCTGGTGCTGATCGTGGCGCCCGCGGGCTCCGGCAAGACGGCGGCCTTGTCGAGGCAGTTGTCCGGCATGGCGCCGACATGGGCCGTTGCCTGGATCAAGGTCGATGCCGACGACGATCTGCTCCGGTTCGTCGAATGCCTGGCTTGCGCGCTCGAGCCTTTCGATCCGCCCTGGCAGGTCCATCCGAACCTGCTGGCCGAATCCACCGTATGGGAATCGCGCCCGCGCGGCACGGCGGATGAGCTGATCAATGCCCTGGCTGCGATGCATGTCGAGCGCGGCGTGATCGCGCTGGACGATCTGCACTGCTCTACCGACCCGAGGGTGTTCGAATTCATCGATCTCCTGCTCGATGGGTTGCCCGATCACTGGGTCGTGGCCATCGCATCGCGCGACGATCCGCCGCTCGCCCTGCCGCGTCTGCGTGCTCGCGGGGAGCTGTCGGTCCTCCGGCAGTGGCAGCTGAATTTCAGCGCCGGCGAGGTGCGGCGACTCTATCGAGAAACCCTGGGGCGCGATGATCCGGATGCCGCGTCCCGGCTGCACGATCGAACCCAGGGCTGGGCGGTCGGCGTGAGCCTGGAGCTTCACGCAGCGGCCGCGTCCGGCGACGCCGGCTCGACGTCTGCCGATTCGGGAAGGCGCCAACGCAACGACTACCTGGCGAGCGAGGTATTCGAAAGAATGCCGGCGGAGTTGCGCGACTTCCTGCTGCGCTGCTCGGTGCTGGACGAGCTTAGTCCCGGGCGCTGCGCCGAAGTGAGCGGAAATCGCGCGTCGTTCGGCTTGCTGGACGCGATCGCGCGGCAGGGGCTGTTCGTGTCGGTGCTCGACGAAGACGCGTTGACGATGCGTCTCCATGACCTGTTTCGAGACTTTCTGAGCCAGCGCCTCCGGCGGGACCATCCGCACGAGCTGCCGTTGCTGCTCCAGCGCGCGGCGGCGGGTGAAAGCGACCCGGTCAGAAGGCTGCGGCTGCTGATGGGCGCCGGGCTGTGGGGCGAGGCGGAGCAGGTGTTCGCCGAGGTGGCGGCGCGCGTACTGACGGTCGGCGACAGCGCTCAGATCGGGGCCATGTTCCAGCAGTTTCCCATCGCCATGCAGCAACAGTCTCCGGCACTCGCCTACGTCATGGGCGTGGCGGCCTGGCATCGATGCAAGGATTCCGAGGCGCACCTGTGGCTGCATCGCGCGACCAAAGGCTTCGAGCGGCTCGGCCGGACGACGGAGGCGCAGCACTCGCGCTCGATGGATGTCCTCCTGCTGATCTTTCTGGAGCGCAAGGAAGAGGCGGACGCGCTCGCCGCGGAGCTGCGTGGCAAGCCCATGGATTTTGAAACGCAGGTGATCAACGAGCTGATTGGCGTGTGGCTGCACGGCTACTACGGTCCGATCGACGGGCCTGCCGTGCATCTGCGGCAGTTGGTCGATCTGCTGGCCGGCGGGCCGGGCTCGCCGGAACTCTGGTATCGGTGCGTCCGTCGCCTCTATGTCTTCGTGGGACGCGCCGGCATGGAAGTCCCGTTGCGCCGATTCGCCGCCGCCGCGCTGGTCGCCGAGGGCGGCACGCATGCGCCGCTGAAGATCGCGGCAGAGACGCTGAATGCATGGCTGCTTTTTTGGCGTGGTCGAATGAGGGAAGCCCGTGCCTGCAGCGATCGCATCGAGGAAGACAGCTTCTGGCTCGGGCAACCCGAGGCATTGCGGCTGCCGCTGCTGCACCTGCTCGCGACATGTCGCGCGCTCGGCGGAGACCGTGCGGGAGCGATGCGTGCGCTTCACGCGTACGCGGCATTGGTTCCATCGAACGAGCTGCAGCGGTTGGTGATCTTCGGCGGAATCGCATGTCTCATCGAGGACTGGACGCTGGCGTATTCCAACGCGGTGGAGGTCGACGCCTTCGCCGGCTGCGTCGCTGTCACTCATCATCTGGCACTGCTGGTGCCGCACTTCACCGCTTTTCGAGCCTTGATCGAGGGTCGAAACCAGGATGTCTGCACCCTGCTGCGGGCCAGCATTGCGGTGGCCGCGGAGCGCGAACGCATGTCGATGGAGACGACCCATCGGTTCATCTGGGCGTTGGCAGAACTGCGCATGGGGGGCTTCGAGACCGCCTGGCAGATCCTTGCGCCGCTGATCGAACGCCACGGCGCGGGGCAGGAGCGGGCCAACCTGCTCGTTCTCGGCGTCCGCGCACTCGAAGAATTGGCCAATGCGAACTGGGGCCGCGCGGCAACGCCCGAAGGCCTGGCCACGCTTCACAGGTGGGTCGACTTCGGGCTCGGAATGCGCGCGGAGGCGACTGCCCTGCAGGTCGCGGCAAGCGACCCGCTGGATCGATTCTCCGCGCGCGAGCGCGAGGTGCTTGAACGTCTGGCCGCCGGCGAGAGCAACAAGCTGATCGCGCGTGCGCTCGCCCTCAGCCCGCACACGGTGAAGCGCCACGTGGCGCGAATCCTCGAACGCCTCGGGCTGTCGTCTCGCGTGAGTGCCGCAGCCTGGTACACGCAGCACGACACATCGAGCAGCGGCGGCAACCCGTTAGTGCGCGGCATCCGGCAGCAGTAGCGCCTGGCGCATTGCCACGGTCTCGCGCAGGAAATCCCACACCGCTTCCATCCGCGCGACGTGGCGCGTTTCCGCCGCGATCGACATCCAGAAAGTCCGGATGAATTGAGCCTGTTCCTGCAAGACCACCTGCAGCGAGGCATCTCCTTCTGCAACGAAGGCCGGAAGCACCGCGATGCCGGCACCGGCCGCCACCGCACGGTGTTGGGCCAGGATGCTGGTGCTGCGCAGGGCGAACGAATCCGGCCGCTGCAATTCGTCGAGATATTGCAATTCCTTGCTGAAGAGCAGGTCGTCGACATAGCTGATGAAGCTGTGGCCCCGAAGGTCGTCGCGGGTCTCGATCTTCCTGTGCGTCGCGAGGTACGACCGCGAGGCATACAGGCGCAGTGCGTAGTCGGTCAACTTGGTCACGACGACCGGCCCGCGGGCCGGTCGCTCCAAGGAGATCACGATGTCGGCCTCGCGGCGCGACAGGTGTACCAGGCGCGGCATGGCCAGCAGGTCGATCACGAGTTGTGGGTGAGATTGCGCGAAGGTGGCCAGATGCGGCGCCAGGACCACGGTGCCGAAGCCTTCGGTGGCCCCGATCCGCACCAGGCCCGACAGCCCCTCCTGAGTGGCGGGTGCGGCGCTTTCCACGGCCAGGAAGGCACTCTCCATCGCCTCTACCTGCGGCTGAAGTCTCCTGCCTGCTTCGGTCAGACGGTGTCCGCCGGCTTCGCGCGAGAAGAGCGGCGTACCGATCTGCTTTTCGAGCGCCTGGATGCGGCGCGCCACGGTGGTGTGATCGACCGCCAGGCGGCGTGCTGCGCTCATCAGGGTGCCCGAGCGCGCGAGCTCCAGGAAGAAGCGCAAGTTGTCCCAGTCCATGCTTTGCGATTATGCAGATCGCGCATGCGTATTTGTCTATTGCTATGGCAAAAGTGCAAAGCTAGCATCGGAGTCTGCCATTCCCCAGGAGACAAATTTCATGGACGCCACCACCACTCCCGCGACCCAGGTCGCCACCGTCAAGCTGTTGATCGGCGGCAAGTTCGTCGAATCGCGCACCAGCGAATGGCGCGACGTCGTCAATCCGGCCACGCAACAGGTGCTGGCTCGTGTGCCGTTCGCGACGCCGGACGAAGTCGGCGCCGCGGTCGCCTCGGCCAAGGAAGCCTTCAAGACCTGGCGCAAGACGCCCATCGGCGCGCGCGCGCGCATCTTCCTCAAGTACCAGCAGCTGATCCGCGAGAACATGGGTGAGCTGGCCGCGATCCTCACGGCCGAGCAAGGCAAGACGCTGCCCGACGCCGAAGGCGACGTGTTCCGCGGGCTCGAAGTCGTCGAGCACGCGAGCGCCATTGGCAACCTGCAACTGGGCGAGCTGGCCAACAACGTGGCCAACGGGGTCGACACCTACACGCTGCTGCAGCCGCTGGGCGTGTGCGCGGGCATCACGCCCTTCAATTTCCCCGCGATGATTCCGCTGTGGATGTTCCCGATGGCGATCGTCACCGGCAACACCTTCGTGCTCAAGCCGTCCGAGCAAGACCCGATGGTCACCATGCGGCTGTGCGAACTGGCGCTCGAAGCCGGCATCCCGGCCGGTGTGCTCAACGTGATCCATGGCGGCGAAGCGGTCGTCAACACGATCTGCGACCACCCGGACATCAAGGCCGTGTCCTTCGTCGGCTCGACAAAGGTTGGCACGCATGTCTATCACCGCGCCACGCTGGCCGGCAAGCGCGTGCAATGCATGATGGGCGCGAAGAACCACGCCATCGTGATGCCCGACGCGCACAAGGAACAGACCCTCAACGCGCTGGCCGGTGCGGCCTTCGGCGCCGCGGGTCAGCGCTGCATGGCGGTGTCGGTGGCCGTGCTGGTGGGCGATGCGCAGAAATGGGTGCCCGAACTGGTCGCCAAAGCCAAGACGCTGAAGATCGGCGCCGGCATCGACAAGGGCGTGGACGTCGGCCCGCTCGTGTCGTGCGCGGCCTACGACCGGGTCAACGGGCTGATCGAACGCGGCGTGGCCGACGGCGCGACGCTCGCGCTCGACGGCCGCAAGCCCACCGTGCCCGGCTACGAAAAGGGCAACTTCGTCGGCCCGACCGTGTTCTCGGACGTCAAGCCCGGCATGTCGATCTACGAACAGGAAATCTTCGGCCCGGTGCTGTGTCTGGCCAACGCCAGCACCATCGACGAGGCGATCGAACTCATCAACGCCAACCCGAACGGCAACGGCACGGCCATCTTCACGCAGTCGGGCGCCGCGGCACGCCGCTTCCAGGAAGACATCGACGTCGGGCAGGTCGGCATCAACGTGCCGATCCCGGTGCCGGTGCCGATGTTCTCCTTCACCGGATCGCGCGCCTCCAAGCTCGGCGACCTGGGGCCGTACGGCAAGCAGGTCATCATGTTCTATACGCAGACCAAGACCGTCACGGCGCGCTGGTTCGATGACGACACGGCGCACGGGCTGAATACGACCATCAGTTTGAAGTAAAGCTCGCCCCCAGGCTTCGCGCACTTCGTGTCGCTTCGCCAACCCCCTGCCGGGGGCGACCCCAGCGGACCGGCGGAGCCGGATCCGCGGGGTCTCACGACTTTCGGGGCGGTTGCGTACGTCGTTGCCCACCGACCGTTTGTGCAACCCCTGTGGCCCGGCTAAGCCGGTTCCGCGGGGTTTCACGAAAAGGGGGGCTGATGAATTTGATGGAGGTGACGGGTGGACTTCGAGCTTTCTGAAGAGCAGCGGGCGTTTGCGCAGAGCGCGCGGGACTTCGCTCTGAGCGAGTTCGCGCCGCATGCGGCGCGGTGGGATGCCGAGGGGATCTTTCCGAAGGAAGCGATCGCGAAGGCGGGGGAGCTGGGGTTTTGCGGACTGTATGCGCCGGAGAGCATCGACGGGTTGGGCTTGCCTCGGCTGGACGCGGCGCTGGTGTTCGAGGAGATGGCGGCGGTGGATCCGTCGACCACGGCGTTCATCACGATCCACAACATGGCGACGTGGATGCTGGGCACCTGGGGCGGGCCGGCGGTGCGCGAACGCTGGGGCGCGGCGCTTACGAGCGGACGCCAGCTGGCGTCGTATTGCCTGACCGAGCCGGGCGCCGGGTCGGATGCGGCGTCGCTCAAGACGCGGGCCGAGCTTCAGGGCGACCACTACCTCATCAACGGCGGCAAGGCCTTCATCTCGGGCGCGGGCTCGACCGACGTGCTGGTGCTGATGGCGCGCAGCGGTGGCGGCGGAGCGGGCGGTGTGTCGGCCTTCGCGGTGCCGGCCGATGCGCCCGGCATCAGCTACGGCAAGAAGGAACGCAAGATGGGCTGGAACAGCCAGCCCACGCGCACCATCAGCTTCGACAACGTGCGCGTGCCGGCCGACCACCTGCTCGGCAGCGAAGGCGAGGGCTTCCGCATCGCGATGAAGGGGCTCGACGGCGGGCGCATCAACATCGCGACCTGCTCGGTCGGTGCGGCGCAGGGCGCGCTGGACGCGGCGCGCCGCTACCTGCACGAGCGGCAGCAATTCGGCAAGCCGCTCGCGACCTTCCAGGCATTGCAGTTCAAGCTCGCCGACATGGCGACCGAACTGGTCGCGGCCCGGCAGATGGTGCGGCTCGCGGCCAGCAAGCTGGACGCCGGCGATGCCGACGCGAGCACCTATTGCGCGATGGCCAAGCGTTTCGCGACCGACGCCGGCTTTGCCATCTGCAACGACGCGCTGCAGCTGCACGGCGGCTACGGCTACCTCGGCGAATTCCCGCTTGAGCGGTTGGTGCGCGACACGCGCGTGCACCAGATCCTCGAAGGCACCAACGAGATCATGCGCGTGATCATCGCGCGCAAGCTGCTCGAAGGCGACAACGAACTGCGTTGAAACGAGACCCATGACCGAAGCTGTTGCCTCACCAGTCGTTCTTTTCGACGAAATCCCCACCACCTCCGGCCGGCGCTTCGGCGTCGCCACGCTCAATGCGCCGGCGTCCCTCAACTCGCTGTCGGTCGACATGGTGCGGCTCCTGACGCCCCGGTTGCGCGCCTGGGCCGCCGATGCGGGCGTGGCCGGCGTGCTGCTGCAGGCCGCGGGCGACAAGGCCTTCTGCGCCGGCGGCGACCTGCGTCAGC
>JAHJOG010000190.1 GCA_018820395.1 Gammaproteobacteria bacterium
CCTTGTAGGCCATCAGCTTGAACAGGTAGCGCGCCACGGCCTCGGCGAGGCTGGTCTTGCCCAGCGCCGCTTCGGCCTGCTGCACGCGAGCGACGAAGGTCTTGTATTCGTTGGCATAGGCCGCGTTCTGATAGGCGGTCAGGAACTCGACGCGACGCGCGACCAGGCTCTCGACGGTCTCGCGCTTCTTGAATTCGATGACCTGGCCAGGCCGCACGCGCTTTTGCAGGTCGCCGGGCCGCTCTGCAGCCTGACGGCCCCACTCGAAGGCCGCCTTGTTGTTGTCGACGGCGACCGCGTTGAGCTCGATCGCGCGCATCAGCGACGCGTGCTCCAGCGGCAGCCAGCCCTTCTGCCAGGCGTAGCCCAGGATCATCGGGTTCACGTAGATCGAGTCACCCATCAGCGAAGTGGCGGCAGCATCCGCATCGAAGGCGCCGACGCCATCGACGCCGACCACCCGTGCGATCTCGCTGGCGCAGGCTTCTTCGGGGTTCTGCCAGTTGGCGTTGCGCACGAAGGCCGCGGTCGGCGTGCTGTGGCTGTTGAGTGCGACGTGCGTGCGCCCTTCACGCATGCGCGCGGTGGTCTCGGCGCCGATGCTCACCAGCGGGTCGCACGCCAGGATCAGGTCGGCCGCCGCGGTGCCGACGCGGGTCGTGCGGATGTCGTCCTGCGTGTTGCCGATCAGCACATGGCTCCAGGTGGCACCACCCTTCTGGGCGAGGCCCGCCGCGTCCTGCGTGACGATGCCCTTGCCTTCGATGTGAGCCGCCATGCCCAGCAGCTGTCCGATGGTGATGACGCCGGTGCCGCCCACGCCCGCCACCACGACGCCCCAGACCTCGCCGGCGCCGAGCGTCGGCAACGCGGGCTCGGCCAGCGGCCCGAGGTCGGCGGGCGACGCCGCCTGAGTCTTGGCCTTCTTCTTGAGCTGACCGCCCTCGACCGTGACGAAGCTGGGGCAGAAGCCCTTCAGGCAGCTCATGTCCTTGTTGCAGGTGCTCTGGTTGATGGTGCGCTTGCGGCCGAATTCGGTTTCGAGCGGCTCCACCGACAGGCAGTTGCTTTTCACGCTGCAGTCGCCGCAGCCTTCGCACACCAGTTCGTTGATGACCACGCGCTTGGCCGGATCGACCGCCGTGCCCCGCTTGCGGCGGCGGCGCTTCTCGGTGGCGCAGGTCTGGTCGTAGATGATGGCGGTGGTGCCCGGGATCTTGCGGAACTCGCGCTGGATCTCGTCCAGGTCGTCGCGATGGCGCACCTGCACCGCCTCGCCCGGCACGGTCACGCCTTCGTATTTCTCGGGCTCGTCGGTGACCACGACCACCTTGGTGCAGCGTTCGGCATGCAGGCTCTCGGCAATCTGCAGCACCGAATGACCTTCGGGCCGCTCGCCGACCGGTTGCCCGCCGGTCATCGCCACCGCGTCGTTGTAGAGGATCTTGTAGGTGATGTTGACGCCGGCCGCGATGCTCTGGCGTATCGCCAGCAGCCCGCTGTGGAAGTAGGTGCCGTCGCCCAGGTTGGCGAAGATGTGCTGGTCGGTGGTGAAGGGCTGCTGCCCGACCCACGGCACGCCTTCGCCGCCCATCTGCGTGAAGCCGATGGTCGAGCGGTCCATCCAGGTCGCCATGAAGTGGCAGCCGATGCCGGCCATCGCGCGCGAGCCTTCGGGCACCACGGTGCTGGTGTTGTGCGGGCAGCCCGAGCAGAACCAGGGCTGGCGCGCCGCGTCGGCGACGCCCACGGTCTGGGGCTGCGCCATGGCGCGTTCCTTGGCTTCGAGGATCGCCAGTTGCGCGTCGATGCGCGCGGTCATGTCGGCGCCCGCCGCCGCCAGCAGGCCGGTCTTCTTCAGCCGCAGCGCGATCGCCTTGGCGATCAACGAGGGATTGAGATCGGCGTTGGCGCGCAGCAAGGTGTGCGCCGTGGGATTGGGCATCGACCACTCGCCGCCCGAATAGCCTTCGCTGTGGTGCACTTCGCCCTCGTCGAACTTGCCCACCACGTTGGGCCGCACGTCGGCGCGCCAGTTGTAGAGCTCTTCCTTGAGCTGGTATTCGATGACCTGGCGCTTTTCCTCGACCACCAGGATCTCCTGCAAGCCGGTGGCGAAGCCGCGCGTGAGCTGCGCTTCGAGCGGCCACACCACCGCCACCTTGTGCAGGCGGATGCCCAGTTGCCGGCAGGCCGCGTCGTCGAGCCCGAGGTCGATCAGCGCCTGGCGCGTGTCGTTGAAGGCCTTGCCGCTCGCCATGATGCCGAAGCGGTCGTTCGGCCCTTCGATGACGTTGTGGTTCAGGCGGTTGGCGCGGATGTACGCGAGCGCCGCATACCACTTGTAGTGCATGAGGCGCGCTTCCTGCTCCAGCGCGTGGTCGGGCCAGCGGATGTGCAGCCCGCCCGGCGGCATCTGGAAATCGGTGGGCACGACGATCTCCACGCGCTCCGGGTCGATCATGGCGGTCGAGCTCGACTCGACGATTTCCTGGATCGTCTTCATGCCCGACCAGATCCCGGCGAAGCGGCTCATGGCAAAGGCATGGATGCCCAGGTCGAGGATGTCCTGCACGTTGGTCGGAAAGAACACCGGCGTGCCGCACGCCTTGAAGATGTGATCGCTCTGGTGCGCCGCCGTCGAACTCTTGGAGATGTGGTCGTCGCCCGCCACTGCGATCACTCCACCGAACTCGGTGGTGCCCGCCATGTTGGCGTGCTTGAAAACATCGGAGCAGCGGTCCACGCCCGGCCCCTTGCCATACCAGATGCCGAACACGCCGTCGAACCTGTTGGTGCCCTGCGGCGAGAAGCCCAGTTGCTGGGTGCCCCACAACGCCGTGGCCGCGAGTTCTTCGTTCACGCCGGGCTGAAAGACGATGTTCTGTTCCTTCAGGAACTTGCTCGCCTTCCAGAGCGCCTGGTCGTAGCCGCCGAGCGGCGATCCGCGGTAGCCGCTGATGAAGCCGGCCGTGTTCTTGCCCGCCTGTTGATCTCGCAGACGCTGAAGCATCGGCAACTTGACGAGGGCCTGCACGCCGCTCATGAAGGCCCGGCCGTAGTCCAGGCTGTACTTGTCGTCCAGGGTGACGGTTTCGAGGGCCTTGCGGATGTGCTCGGGCAACGGTGCGTTCATCGTGCGTGTCTCCAGTGGCTGTGCCTTGTGGGCGTGGCGTGCGAGGCGGCCGGATAGGTCACCCCAGCGGCATCATCACGCAAAGTGTATGCCTGGGCCACGGACAGGTGTTTGCGTTCTGTGCCTCTCGAACCGGCCCGATTGGAAGAATCTTGCTTAATATGCGGAGCAATGGAAAGCATTGACAAGTTCGACCTTGCGATCCTGCAAGAACTGCAGGCCGACGGCCGCCTCACCAACGCCGAACTTGCGCAGCGCGTCGGCCTTTCCGCAGCGCCCTGCTGGCGGCGCGTGCGCGCGCTCGAGGAGTCCGGCTACATCAAGGGATACCGCGCCGAGATCGACCGGCACAAGATCGGCCTGGGCGTGCTCGCCTTCGTGCGCGTCGACACCGAACGCGTGGCCGGAGAAGCCACCCGCAAGCTCGAGGACGCGATCCGCAAGCTGCCCGAAGTCGTCGCCTGCCACTACATCAGCGGCACCGGCACCTTCGAACTGCAAGTCGTCGCCCAGGATCTCGACAGCTTCGCCCGCTTTGCGCGCCAGCAGTTGCTCAATCTGCCGGATGTGAAGGATCTGCACACTCGCTTTTCGCTGGGGGAGGTGAAGGCGAGTCATGCGCTGCCGCTGGGGCATCTCGGAAAGTAGCTCGCCCCCCCTCGACTGGGCGCCTGCTCTGTCGCTTCGCTGGCGCTGGATCGCTCAGAAGATAACAACAGTAACCATAAGCTATTGATAGACCACAACATTCTCGGATTTGATGATTTGTTATCTCTCGCGTCGGATAACAACGGACCGCCGGGTCTGTCAACAAGGCGTCAGCGGCACTTCGTAGCCGTCCGGTGATAACAACTTACCCACAACTATTTGTTTTTGCGAGAAATCTTTCCATCGGGCACGTTGTTATCCGCAGCGCCTGATAACAAGTCGAATGTGTCGTCGTCCCCGTTTGCCGCCGGTTTTCGATAGACCATGTTGCGCTTGCCGCGGTTCGGGTCAGCGACCAGCAATCCCTGATCGACCCATCGCTTGAGTTGCTTGGACGCCTTCAGCGTGTCCAGATCCGCTATTGCGCACAGATCGCCATTGGCGATCGGTCCGTGACGATCCATCCAATCGCTCACCTGCTCCCAAACGGGCGGGCGCTCTTCATTCAACAGCGTTACCGAGATAGCCTCCTGCGCCTGCTCCCGCAGTTCCCGGTACTGCGGCGGGTACAGGCCGCTGATCTTCATCAGGTTGAACATCATTTGCACGCCTTCACCCGCGTCTACATTAGGCGGCTCAGGAAACTCCCTCAAGTTGCTCGCCACCAGCGGATTGCGCGCAAATGATCCCGTCCGGTGGACCGTCGCCGCCGAGATGCGGCCTGGAAACAAGCCGGGGCTCAGCACCTCGATACGGCTGTCGAAGATGCGAATCTGCACGTCGCGGTTCATCCGATAGTCGCGATGGATGATCGCGTTGGTGACCGCCTCTTTGATCACGCGCTCTGGATAGCGATGAATCGTGCGGAATCCAGACGCCGCCAGGGTCAATCCGCCAGCCAGTTCATCTAGCAGATACGCGTGCGTCTGCGCTATGAGGTGATAGAGCGGCCCCGAAAGCGTCCTGGGCTGCTTCTTCAGGTTGGGCACTTCGCCCGCCGAAATTGCATTGCCGTGGTAGTGAAACACCCGGACATCCGCACGTGTGCCCAGGGTAGCAAGCAGCCCACTCGGATGATCTGCGAATAACAGGACGGCCGCGCGCAGCGGCTGCATCTCGCCGCCGACCTTTCTAGCCAGGCCGACCCGATACAGCTGATCGGCAATACCCGTGGGCGCGAGATTGCGGCCACGCAGGTACAGACGCCAGGCAGGCGTGTCGAGCAACTCAAAGTCGACGTCGACAGGCTCGGACTCGGCGCTGCGCACGCCCCGGCGATAAGAGAGATCGGTGATCTGCGTGGATGTCATTTCGCGGTTGCTGGACTGCCCTCGCATCCAGGTACCGCCATCGAGGATCGAATGCACCTTGTCGCTGGTCGGAACGTGAAGCAGGATCAGCGCACCCTCGGCCCCGTCGCGCAGGACGGACGGCATACGAAATGCTTGCACGCCTTCCACCGCCGGGAGCAGATGCGTGCCCAGCTTACGCAGCAACTCATCCACCGCCTCCGGGTTTTCGGCGACGCCGAACAGGCGCTGCAGACCTTGGGCCTTACCGGCGTCTTCCACGCCCAGCACCAACCAGCCGCCGTGCGTATTCGCAAACGCACAGACCGTCTCCAACGCTTTGCCCACCATCTTTCCGGACACCCGCTTGGTCTCCAGCTGAACGGTCTCCGCGTTCGCGAGCACCCATGCACGCATTTCATCGGCCCAGGCCGTATCAGTGACGTTTGCAACATTCATGGCTTATTAGCTTTTGCGAATCAGTGACGCTGCGTACCGGGCTGAGAAAGCCGATGGCAGCCGCCTAGCGATGC
Source organism: Gammaproteobacteria bacterium (assembly GCA_018820395.1). Classification (GTDB taxonomy): domain Bacteria; phylum Pseudomonadota; class Gammaproteobacteria; order Burkholderiales; family Burkholderiaceae_C; genus Variovorax. The sequence goes on from JAHJOG010000190.1 coordinate 5,607, forward strand.
CTCGTCCAGCGCCGAGATCGAGTGCCCTCAAGGCCTACGTCCGCCACCTTGCGTCATCGAGTCTGTCGTCTATCTCCTGGCGGGCTTTGGCTTCGGGCGTCATGGCTGAATTGTCACGGGGGACGACTGGAGATTGCTGCGCGGATTGTCGGGCCACAATAGCCGGCGATGCCACCCATCTCCCCCGAAGAATCTCCTCTGCTTTCGACCCGGCCGCAGCCCTTGCGCGTCGGGCCTCTCGAACCGCTTGGCCTGCCGGTGTTCCGTCTGCTGTGGACCACCTGGCTCATCGCCAACATCTGCATGTGGATGAACGACGTGGCGGCGGCGTGGATGATGACTTCGCTCACCAGTTCGCCGGTGTGGGTGGCGCTGGTGCAGACGGCCTCGACGCTGCCGGTGTTCCTGCTCGGGCTGCCGAGCGGCGCGCTGGCCGACATCCTCGACCGCCGGCGCTGGCTGGTGGCCACGCAGTTCTGGCTGGCGGGCACCGCGATCCTCTTGTGCGCTGCGATCTATTTCGACCTCATCACCGCGCCGCTCCTGCTGGCACTGACCTTTGCCAACGGCATCGGCCTGGCGCTGCGCTGGCCGCTGTTTTCCGCGATCGTGCCCGAACTGGTGCCGCGCACGCACCTGCCTGCGGCGCTGGGCCTCAACGGCATTTCGATGAATGCGTCGCGCATCATCGGGCCGCTGGTGGCGGGCACGCTGATCGCCAGCGCCGGCAGCGTGTGGGTGTTCGGCCTCAACGCGGTGCTGTGCGTGGCGTCGGGATTCGTGGTGCTGCGCTGGCGGCGCGAGGACAAGCCGAATCCGCTGGGCCGCGAGAAGCTGATCAGCGCCATGCGGGTGGGCGTGCAGTTCGTCCGGCAGTCGCCGCGCATGCGTGCCGTGCTGACCCGCATTTCGATGTTCTTCCTGCATTCGACCGCCTTGCTCGCGCTGCTGCCGCTGCTCGCGCGCGGCCTGGAAGGCGGTGGCGCAGGCGCCTTCACGTTGCTGCTCGCGGCGATGGGCACCGGCGCCATCGTGGCGGTGCTGTTCCTGCCGCGCCTGCGCCAGGCGCTCACGCGCGACGACCTCGTGATGCGCGGCACCATGGTCCAGTCCGGCGCGACCGCCGTGATGGCCGTGGCACCCAACGTCTACGTCGCTGTGCCGGCGATGTTTCTCGGCGGCATGGCCTGGATCACCGTGGCCAATTCGCTGTCGGTGTCGGCCCAACTGGCGCTGCCCGACTGGGTGCGCGCGCGGGGCATGTCGATGTACCAGATGGCCATCATGGGTTCGAGCGCGCTGGGCGCCGCACTCTGGGGCCAGGTGGCCGAAGTCAGCGCGCTTCATTTCAGCCTGGGCATCGCCGCCGTGAGCGGCACCGTCCTCATGGCCCTGGTGGTGCGCTACGTGAGCGACGGGACGAGCGAGGACGAAGACACGAGCCCGGCGGGCATGGGCTGGAGCAAGGGGCCGCCCAAGAGCGCGCCCGAGGAACAGGGCCGCGTGGTGATCACCATCGAATACATCATCGACCCGGCCCGCGCCGCCGCCTTTCACGTGGTGATGCAGCAGACGCGGCGCGCGCGCCTCAGCCAGGGCGCCATTGGCTGGGAACTGCTGCACGACATCACCGAGCCCGGACGCTATCTGGAGCAGGTGGTCGACGAATCATGGACCGAGCACCTGCGCCGCTTCCATCGCGCCACGGCCGCCGACATCGCCTTGCGCGAACGACGGCTCGCATTCCATCAGGGCGAGGAACGCCCCGTGGTCACGCGCTACGTCGTGCGCAGATAGCGTGCAACGGTCAAGGCAGCGCCCCGATCCGGGACAACAGAGAGCGCCTGCCGCGCAGTGCGCTCACCACGGCGTCGAGCCCCAGCAGCACCAGCACCAGCGCCGCCACCGCCGAACCCAGCAGGGTTTCGTCGTCGGCGAGCACCAGCACGGTCGCCGCCAGTCCCATGAAGAAGAGGCCCATCAAGACGGTCACCCGTCGGTAGCCTCGGGAGAGCAGGATGGGATCCGAACTGCGGTCTTTCATCGGTGGCACCCGGTCGTTGAAAAGTAATCCAAAGATACTACCCCTCAAACTCTTCCGACACGGCAAGAATACGTTTCCATGCAAGACGACGATCCGACCGCTTCCGCGCCCCGACGCCCCGCCGCTGCGGCGTCTACCGACGCCAAGGCCGCCCCCCGCCCCTATCGCACACGGGCCGCGCGCCGCAAGGCCCGGCGCGCGTACCTCACCTTCTTCGTCATGCTGGCGGCCATCGCGGCCGTGCTGCTCTACCTGTGGTTCTCCGACGACGAGCCTGAAAGGCCCATCGCCACCGAATCGCCTCATCTGGCTGCACGACCCATCGAGCGAACCGCCGCCCTGGCGCCACTCCGGCTGCCGGCCGACGACGCGCCGCACGGTTCGGCCATGGAATGGTGGTACTACAACGGCATCCTGACCGCGGACTCGGGCGCGCGCTACTCCTTCCACGCGGCGGTCTTCGTCGCCAACGCGCTGGTCAAGCACACCGTGATGCACGCCGCGCTCACCGACCTGCAGACCGGCAAGCGCTACGCGGGGCAGATCCGCACCGGCGGCGTCCCTCAGCAGCAGGCCGCCGCGGGCTTCGAGTTCCAGCAGGGCACATGGCAGGTCGCCGGCGCGGGCGGCATTCACTCGCTGCTGCTGTCGCCGGAAGACAGCACCATCGAACTGAAGATGACCGACACGCGCCAACCGGTGGCGCACCGCGCCGCGGGCTCCGAAACGCCCGGCCTGCTCGACTTCGGCAAGGGCGGTATCAGCTATTACTACTCGCGGCCGCGCATGTCGGCAACAGGCGATGTCACGATCGACGGCAAGCGCTTCGCGGTGCGCGGCGACGTGTGGTTCGACCACCAATGGGGCCAGTTCGATGCGGCCACGCTGGGCTGGAACTGGTTCGCGCTGCACCTGGCCGACGGAACGGACGTGATGCTCTACGACCTCTTCGACGCCGAAGGCCAACACACGCTGACCGCCGGCACCGTGACCACGCCGCAGGGTTCGTCGGCACTGGCGCCGGGCGACGTCCGCCTGACGCCGGGCGAGCGCTGGACCAGCCCGCGCACCGGGATTTCCTATCCTGTGCAATGGACCGTCGAACTCCCCATGGGCCGTTTCGAGGTCAAAGCTCTCTTGCCCGACGGCGAGTTCGATTCGCGCGAGACCTCCGGCAACACCTATTGGGAAGGTGCCGTTCAGGCTCGCGGGCGCATCGACGGCGAAGGCTTCATGGAGCTGAGCGGATACGACCGCCTGGCCGCAGCGCAGGCCGGACGAAAGTGAGCGCGCGCCGCGGGCGTCGCTAGCCGATGGTCATGAGGCTGGCGTTTCCGCCGGCCGCTGCCGTGTTGATGCTGAGCGAGCGCTCCACCACCAATGCCTCCAGCGGCACTTCGGTCGAACCGGCGGCCATCGTCCGGATTCCCACGATGGGGCCCGGTCGCTCGGCGAGCGTTCGGGCGACCGAGCGAAGAGATTCCGCGCCTCCGTGATGGAGCACCGCGTCGAAGTGCACCGTCGGCGCGCGCCAGTCCCGCGCGACCGAGATCCGCTGTCGGACTTCTGCGGGCAGCCGGGAAAGCAGCGCGTCCGAACGCTCGTCGACCGGCCACACCGCGCGGCTGCCGACGGCCAGCACCGCCGCCAACTGAACCAGCAGGTCCTCCGAGGTGTCCGCCAGACAGAGCACCGCATCGCGGGTCCGCAGCGAATACACGTTGCGCTCTCCGGTCGGCCCGGGCAGCGTTCTGGATTGGCCGCTTCGGGACAGGGCGGAAAGGCTGTCGCACCGGCGAGCGAGGGCTTCGTTTCCCGACTGCGTGGCCCAACGCCCCAGGGCCGCCAACAGGCCTGAACCCGCAGGCTCGCCGCGGTCGGCCTTGCCGGAGTCCGCACCCCCCATCGCTCGAACGAGCACGTCGTCGGGCCGCGACGCCAGCATCCGCGCCATGTAGAGCGGCCCGCCGGCCTTGGGTCCGGTGCCCGACAGGCCTTCTCCGCCGAAGGGCTGCACACCCACCACCGCGCCGACGATGTTGCGATTGACATAGACATTGCCGGCCCGGGCCGCTTCGACCACCTGATCGATGGTCTCGTCGATGCGCGTGTGCACGCCGAGGGTGAGCCCGTAGCCCGTGCCGTTGATCTGCGCGAGCAGCGCACCGAGGTCGCGGCGATGAAAGCGCAGCACGTGCAGCACCGGCCCGAACACCTCGCGGTCGAGTTCCGAGATGCTGTCGAGTTCGATCAGCGTCGGCACCACGAAGGTCCCGTGGTCGGTCGCGCCGTTCACCTCGCGCGCCTGCCGGTGCACCGTGCGGCCACGCTTCCGCATGGCTGCGATGTGCCGCTCGATGCCGTCCCGCGCCTCGGCATCGATCACCGGCCCGACATCCACGGCCAGCAGAGCCGGGTTGCCGATGCGGCATTCGGCCATGGCGCCCCGGAGCATGCCGATGACGCGATCGGCGACGTCGTCCTGCACGCAAAGAATTCGCAGCGCCGAGCACCGCTGGCCCGCGCTGTCGAAGGCCGAGGACACTGCGTCGACGACCACCTGCTCGACCAGCGCTGAAGAGTCCACGATCATCGCGTTCTGTCCGCCGGTTTCGGCGATCAACGGAATCGGTTGTCCGGCGGCCGTCGAGCGATCCGCCAAGGTGCGTTGCAGGATGCGCGCGACCTCGGTCGAGCCGGTGAACATCACGCCCTGCACCCTTGCGTCGGCGATCAAGGCGGCCCCCACAGTGTCGCCACGGCCCGGGAGCAGTTGCACGGCGGCGCGCGGAACGCCCGCTTCCCAGAGCATTCGCACCGCCTGCGCGGCCACGAGCGGCGTCTGTTCGGCCGGCTTCGCCAAGACCGGATTGCCGGCCGCGAGCGCCGCGGCCACCTGCCCCACGAAGATCGCCAGCGGAAAGTTCCACGGGCTGATGCACACCACGGGGCCGAGCGGCCGGTGCGTATCGACCGCGAAGTCGGCGCGTGCCTGCGCGCCGTAATAGCGCAGGAAGTCGACCGCCTCGCGCACCTCCGCGATGCCGTTGGCAAAGGTCTTGCCCGCCTCGCGCGCGAGCAGCCCGAGGAGCCGCGGCATCTCGGCTTCGAGCCGCTCCGCGGCGCGTTCGAGGCAGGCGGCGCGCTCGGCAGGCGGCGTGCGTCCCCAGGCCGGCGCACCGTCCGCGGCCGATGCCACGGCAGCATCGACATCGCTCTGCGTCGCCTCGACGACTTCGCCGACGATGTCGCGGTGGTCCGCGGGATTGACAACCTGGTTCGCGCCGGAAGTCGCGGGCTGCTGGACGTCGGCCGCCAGCATGGGGCCCGCGCGCCAGACGGTGTCCTTCTCGCCCTGCAACGACGCGTTCAATGCCCTCAGCGTGTCGTCGTTCGACAGATCGAGCCCGCGTGAATTGCGGCGGCTTTTTCCGAAGAGCTCCGAGGGCAGCGGTATCGCCGGGTGCGGCAGGCCGATGTCGCCTTCGGTCTTGCCCATGCGTTCCACCGCAGCGACCGGATCTTCCACCAGCGTCTCGATCGCGATGGCCGGATCGGCGATGCGGTTCACGAAGGACGTGTTGGCGCCGTTCTCGAGCAGCCGCCGCACGAGATAGGCCAGCAAGGTCTCGTGGGTGCCGACCGGCGCATAGATCCGGCAGGGCCGGCCCAGTCGGCCTGCTTCCACCGGCCCGACCACCTGCTCGTACAACGGCTCGCCCATGCCGTGCAGGCACTGGAACTCGTACTGGCCCGGGTGGTACGCGGCCGGATCGGCCATCTCGTGGATCGCAGCCAGCGTGTGCGCGTTGTGGGTCGCAAACTGCGGGTAGACCGCGTCGGGCGCGGCCAGCAGCCGGCGCGCGCAAGCGAGGTACGAAACGTCGGTGTGCGCCTTGCGGGTGAACACCGGATAGCCCTCCAGGCCATCGACCTGCGCGCGCTTGATCTCGCTGTCCCAGTAGGCGCCCTTCACCAGCCGCACCATCAGCCGATGGCCGCTGCGCCGGGCCAGGTCGACGAGATGGTCGATCACGAAGGAGCAGCGCTTCTGGTAGGCCTGGATCACGAAGCCGATGCCGCCCCATCGGGCCAGGGCCGGCTCGAAGCAGAGCCGCTCGAGGAGATCGAGCGACAGCTCCAGCCGGTCGGCCTCTTCGGCGTCGATGTTGAGGCCGATGTCGTGGCGTCGTGCAAGCAGGGCCAGGTCGCGCAGGACCGGATAGAGCTCGTCCATCACGCGTGCGTGTTGCGCCCGCGCGTAGCGAGGGTGCAGGGCCGACAGCTTGATCGAGATGCCCGGTCCGTCGATCACGCCGCGTCCTGCCGAGGCCTTGCCGATGGCATGGATCGCCTGTTCGTACGCGGTGCGATAGCGTTGCGCGTCCTCGGCCGTCAGCGCCGCCTCGCCCAGCATGTCGTAGGAATAACGAAAGCCCGAAGCCTCGTGCTCGCGCGCGTTGTCCAGCGCCTGGTCGATCGTCTCGCCCGTGACGAACTGTTCGCCCATCACCCGCATCGCCATGTCGACGCCCTTGCGAATCAGTGGCTCTCCGCCCTTGCCGATCAGCCGCGTCAGCGTGTTCGACAGGCCCGACTCACTGTGGGTCGCCACCAGCTTGCCGGTCAGCAAGAGGCCCCACGTCGCCGCGTTCACGAAGACCGAGGGACTGCGGCCCGCGTGCGTCTGCCAGTGACCGTCGGCGATCTTGTCGCGGATCAGCGCGTCGCGCGTCGCCGCGTCCGGAATGCGCAGCAGCGCCTCGGCCAGGCACATCAGCGCAACGCCTTCCTGCGACGACAGCGCGTACTCCTGCAGCAGACCCTGCACGAGCCCGGCCCGGCCGCCGGCGTTCTTTCGGTCGCGCAGGCGTTGCGCGATGCGCTGCGCCAGAGCGCTCACCGACGCTTGCTGTGCGGTGGAAAGCCGCGCTTCTTCCATCAACGGCGGCAACGCTTCGGGCTCGGGCAGACGCGAGGCTGCCGTTACACGAGTTCGCAACGGCGTTGGGAGGCCGAGTCCGTCAACGATGGGCGAGGCGGGATCGAAAGAGGGCGGCGCAGCGTCGGTGTTCATGGCAAACCGTGGGCACCGCGTCGCGCTGCAAGAGGCTACCGGTAGTACGCCTCGACCCGCCCCTTGAGCTTGAGCAGCAGCGGCTTGCCCTTGCGGTCGAGCGTCTTGCCGGCGGCCACCTTGATCCAGCCTTCGCTGATGCAGTATTCCTCCACGTCGACGCGGTCCTTGCCGTTGAAGCGGATGCCGATCTCGTGCTCGAACACGTCGGCGTTGAAGTGCGGGCTGGTCGAATCGATCGACAGGTGATCGGGGAGAGGCGGGGTGGGTCGGGTCTCGGTCATGTCTCGTCGATTCTACGAACCGCGGCGCATCCAGCCCAACCCGGCCGACGTGCCTTGCGCCACCGCCCCGCGCGCGGGGCGGTATTCGCAGCCGACCCAGCCTTCCCAGCCGCATTCGGCCGACACCTGGTCGATCACGTCGAACAAGTAGGGATGGTTCAACTCGCCAAGGTCGGGCTCGTGGCGCTCGGGCACGCCCGCGATCTGGAAGTGCCCGACACGGCCGGTCGGCAGGTATTTGCGGATCTTCATGGCCACGTCGCCCTCGACGATCTGGCAGTGGTACAGGTCCATCTGCACCTTGAGGTTGGGCGCGCCGATCATCCCGATGATCTCGTGCGCATGGTCTTGCCGGTTGAGAAAGAAGCGCGGGATGTCGCGCGTGTTGATGGGCTCGATCAGCACGTCGCGCCCGCTCTTCGCCGCCTCGGCCGCGGCCCAACGCAGGTTGTCCACGTACACCGGCTGCACCGACTCGCGCTCCACGCCCTCCGCAAAGAGGCCCGCCATGATGTGGATGCGCGGGCAATCGAGCGCGGCGGCGTAGTCGAGCGCCTTCTGCACGCCTTCGCGAAACTCCTTCTCGCGTCCCGGCATGCAGGCCAGGCCGCGCTCGCCCGCTTCCCAGTTGCCGGGCGGGCCGTTGAAGAGCACCTGCTGCAGGCCGTTGGCCGACAACCGCGCCGCGAGTTCGCTCTGCGCATACGCATAGGGAAAGAGGTACTCCACGGCGCGAAAGCCGTCCTTGGCGGCGGCTTCGAAGCGGTCGAGAAAATCCAGCTCCGGATAGAGCATGGACAGATTGGCGGCAAAGCGGGGCATGGCGGATCTCTGTGGGTGGGTCTGGGTGGGTCTGGGTGGATCTGGGTGGGTCTGGTGGGCGGGTCAGGTCACCAGCGGGCACCGAAGGTGCGGCGCAGTTCGTCGATGTCGGCGTCGGACAGCATCGGGCAGGCCGGCCCGGCCAGCGTGCGCAGGCGCGCGGTTTCTTCGAGTTCTTCGAGCACGGCCATGGCGGCCGCTGGGCTGTCGTGCCACACGTTGGGCCCGAGCCGCGCAAGCATCGCAGCGCGGATCGGCGTGCCGCGCTCGCCGTAGCGCTCGATGGCCTGCGCGACGAGTTCGGCGGCTTCGGGCGCGCCCGGGCGGTGGTACGGAATCACCGGCACGTGGCCGACCTTCATCACGAAATAGGGTGTGAGCGCAGCCAGCAGTTCTTCGCCCGGCACTTCGAGCGTGAGCGCGACGCAATGCGTGGAATGCGTGTGGATCACGCAGCGCGTGCCGGCGTCGAAGCGGGCCGCGCTCTCGTAGATGCGCGCGTGCAGCGCAATGGTCTTGCTGGCCCGGTCGCCGTCGGTCTGCTGCAATCGAAGGTCGAGCCGCGCCAGCCGCGCGGGGTCGAGAAACCCGAGGCAGGCATCGGTCGGCGTGATGAGAAAGCCGTCGTCCAGCCGCACGCTGATGTTGCCGGCGGTGGCGTGCACGTAGCCGCGTTCGAACAGGCTGCGGCCGACCCGGCAGATTTCTTCGCGCGCTTGGCTTTCGACGTTCATGCGGGCACTGTAATTCGTCTTGCGTCGGCGTTGCTGCGATCGCGCGCCCGGAATTGCCCGCGATCCATCGCCTTGGTAGTATTACCGCGTAATACCTGGAAAGTCATCATGGAAGTCACATCGGTCACGAGCAAGGGACAAGTCACCATTCCCAAAGAGCTCCGGCAACAGCTCGGCATCCGGCAAGGCAGCCGCATCGAGTTCTCGCTGGTCGGCGACCATGTCGAGTTGCGGGTGCGGAGTTCGCCCACCGGCTCGTCCGCAAGCGGCTTCGGCATGCTCAAAAGCCGGCGCCCGTCCGTGCCGGCCGAGTTCGATCCGGCGAGCGTGGCCAAGAAATGATCGGGCTCGACACCAACGTTCTCGCGCGCTACTACATCGAGGACAAGGCCGATTCCCAGGCTCAGGCCCAGCGCCTGGCTGCGCGGCGCCTGATCGAATCGGGCCAGCCGCTCATGGTCAGCAAGTCGGTGATTCTCGAACTCGAATGGGTCATGCGGGGCTATTACGGGTTTTCGCCGGCCGAAGTCGCGTCGGTGATGCAGCACCTGCTCGGCCATGCGCACATCGTGGTCGAAGACCGGGACGCCGTCGACCAGGCGCTCTCCAACTGCCAGGACGGGCTCGACTTCGCCGATGCGCTGCATCATGCAAGCTACAAACGCTGCAGCAGCCTGGCGACCTTCGATGACCGCAAGTTCGCGCGGCGCGCGAAAAAGCTGGGCCTGGCCCCGTCGGTCACCGTGCTGGGGTAGGCCGTGCGGGCCACGTCGGCCGCACGGGGGTTGCGGGCCATCAGCCGAGCACCCCGAACGCCTTGGTGAAGAAATCCTCGCTGCCGAAGTTGCCCGACTTGAGCGCGAGATGCACTCCCGCCTGCGAGGCCGCGTCGGCCTTGGCATGGCACCACGGCACACCCGGGTCGATCTGCATGCCGATCTGCAGCTGCGTCACGCCGAGTGCCTGCACGCACGCGCCCGAGGTCTCGCCACCGGCCACGACGAGCTGGCGCACGCCGGCCTCGACCAGCCCCCGCGCGATGGCGGCGATGGTGCGCTCCACCATGGCGCCCGCTTCTTCCACGCCGAGCCGGCCCTGGACGGACTTGACGGCTTCGGAGTCGGCGGTGGAATAAACCAGCACCGGCCCGGACGCGAGCAACGGCACCGCCCAGGCCAGCACCTGCGCGGCCACGTCTTCGTCCTGCGAGATACGCAACGGGTCGAGCGCCATCGCGGGCCGCCCCGTTGCGATGAAGTTCGCCACCTGCCGGTTGGTTGCCAGCGAACAGCTGCCCGACACCACGGCCCGAAGACCGCTCGCGGGCGGCAGATCGCTCGCGGCCGGCGACGGCGCGATGCCGAAGTTGCCCGGCAAGCCAATCGCCACGCCCGACCCCGCCGTGACCAGCGGCAGCGCAGCCAGCGCCGGCCCGAGGCGCAGCAGGTCGTCGTTCGACACCGCGTCGACGATCGCGATGCCCACGCCTTCGGCGCGCAGTTGCGCGATGCGTTCGCCGATCGCTTCGGCACCGCGCGCGACGGCGACGTGGTCGATCAGCCCGACCTTGCGCCGCGTCTGCGCCTGCAGCACGCGCACCAGGTTCGGATCGGTCATCGGCGTGAGCGGATGGTTCTGCATGCCGCTCTCGTTGAGCAGCACGTCGCCCGCGAACAGATAGCCCTTGAACACCGTGCGCTTGTTGTCCGGGAAGGCCGGCGTGGCGATGGTGAAGTCGGTGCCCAGCGCGTCCATGAGCGCGTCGGTGACCGGGCCGATGTTGCCTTCGGCCGTGCTGTCGAAGGTGGAGCAGTACTTGAAATAGATCTGCCGCGCGCCCTGCACCTGCAACCAGCGCAGCGCGTCGAGCGACTGCGCCACCGCATCGGCCGGCGCGATGGTGCGCGACTTGAGCGCCACCACCACCGCGTCGACCTCGGCGGCCAACGGCCCGGCGGGCACGCCGATGGTCTGCACCACGCGCATGCCGGCACGCACCAGGTTGTTGGCCAGGTCGGTGGCGCCCGTGAAATCGTCGGCGATGCAGCCGAGCTTCAGCCTGCCTTCGCCTGCTGCCGGCGCGCTCATACGAATACCTCCGCGCTGCGCGCTGCGGTGCGAGCGCCTTCGGGCGGCCGGGCGGCGCTCATACCTCTCCCTTCGGCAGGTCGATCCCCGGAAAGATCTTGATCACCGCGCTGTCGTCTTCCTTGGCGTAGCCGGCGGTGCTGGCCTGCATGAACATCTGGTGCGCGGTGGACGCGAGCGGCAGCGGAAACTTGCTGGCGCGCGCGGTGTCGAGCACCAGGCCGAGGTCTTTCACGAAGATGTCGACCGCCGACAGCGGCGTGTAGTCGCCGGCCAGCACGTGGGCCATGCGGTTTTCGAACATCCAGCTGTTGCCGGCGCTGTGCGTGATGACTTCGTAGAGCGCGTCGGCGGCCACGCCTTCGCGCAGGCCCAGCGCCATGGCCTCGGCCGCCGCCGCGATGTGCACGCCCGCGAGGAGCTGGTTGATGATCTTGACCTTGCTGCCCGCGCCCGCCTTGTCGCCGAGCCGGTAGACCTTGCCGGCCATGGCGTCGAGCACGTCGCCCGCTGCCGCGTAGGCCTCGGGCCGGGCCGAACTCATCATGGTCATCTGCCCGCTCGCGGCCTTGGCGGCGCCCCCGGAAATCGGCGCGTCGACGTAGTGGATGCCGTGCTCGGCCAACCGCGACTCGAAACCGATCGACACGTTGGGGTCGACCGTCGAGCACATCACGAACACGCTGCCGGGCTTCATGGCGCCGACGAGGCCGCCCGCGCCGCCCGCCCCATCAGCTCCGAACAGCACGCTCTCGGTCTGCGCCGCGTTGACCACCACCGACGCCACCACCTCGCAGCGCGCGCCCAGTTCGGCAAGCGACGCGCAGGCATGGCCGCCGTCCTTGGCAAATGCTTCGGCCGCGCCGGGCCGAACGTCGAACACGCTCAACGCGTAGCCCGCGCGGCGCAGGGTCTGCGCGATGCCGTTGCCCATGGCGCCGAGGCCGATCAGACCGACTGTTTTCATCTCACTTCACCTCGACAGACGCTTCGTGCAGCCCGAAACCTGCAGCTGTCATGCGGCGGGCCGAAACTCGTCGTTCGACTCTACCTCAGGCTCTCGCGCTTGACGCGCACCTCATGCGTGCCTCATCGGTGCAAGAGCCGGCGTGCGAGCAAAGCCTGCAGGTCTCTTCGGCCGTCGACGATCATGTAGATAGTGACCTCCGTGCCCTGCACCCGATAGATGAGGCGATACGGCTTGAAGAAGGTCTGCCGATACTCGCGGATCCCCAACGCAATCAGCTCCCGCGGGTAGGCGCCCCGAGTCGGAAACTTCGACAGGCTTTCGGCCGCCTCGAGCAAGCGGTCGAGCAGCCGCGCGGCATTGGCTGCCGAGTCGAACTGCGCGACGTGATCGTGGATCGATTCGAGGTCCTGCTCGGCACCCGCAGTCAGAAAGACGGGGTAGCGGCGCGCCGTGCTCAATCCGCCGCTCGCCTGCCGCGCAGCCGCCCCACCACGTCGGCTAGCGGCTTGACCTTGCCCGCTTCGACCTCCTGCTGCCCGAGCGCCAGGATCTTCAGCAGGGCCAAGGTCTGTTGAGTCTCTTCGAACGACGCCAGATCCTGCAGCACCGCTCGGGCTTCGCCGTTCTGCGTGATGAGCAAGGGTTCGCGTTCCCGGGCCAGTTGCGCGAGGACCTCGGCGGCATTGGCCTTGAGATAGCTGATGGGTTTGACTTGGGACGAGTAGCGCATGGGGATGCCTCGGTAAGCGGACGGAGCCTGAATGAGCAAGAAAAATCTTGCAAGACTGAATGTAGTCTTTTTTCGGTCTGCCCTTTCGCGGCTATCCCGCAACCACCGCAATCCCCCGAATCTGCCCCGCCTGCGCCGCGCCGCCCGCCGGCTTTGCATAGCGCGCTGGGTTCCAGCGGTGCAGCAGTTCGGCTTCGGACGCGCGGGCCAGCGCGAGGTTCGCGAGCTTGATGTGGCCGTATCCCCGGATGCTGAGCGGCACGGCCGCGATGCGGGCGGCGACGGCTTGTGTGGCCGGGGTGAGCTCTGCCGCCAGTTCGTCCAGGCGCGCCTCGAACTGCGCGATCAGTTCGCGCTCCAGCCGCCGCTCTTCCGTGTAGCCGAACGGGTCGAACACACCACCGCGCAGCGCCTTGCCGAGCGCGAGCCAGCGCATGGCGGGCAGCATCCACGCGCCCAGGCGGATCTTCTGCGGGGCCTGTCCGTTGCGCGGCCGCGCGATGAAGGGCGGTGCCATGTGGAATTCGAGCCGGACGTCGCCTTCGAACTGCTCGGCCAGCTTGCGGCGGAATTCGCCGTCGGTGTAGAGGCGCGCGACTTCGTATTCGTCCTTGTAGCTCATCAGCTTCAGCAGGCTCTGCGCCGCGTTGCGCGTGACGGGCAGCGACGCGTCGGCGCCGACCAGCGCGGCCTCGCGTTGCTGCAGGCCACGGATGCGCGCCTCATACCGGCGCGCCCACGCGGCGTTCTGGTAGCCGCTCAGATGCGCCACGCCGCGTGCGACCAGCGCATCGATGCTCTCGCCGTCGTGCTGCGCGGCCTGCGCTGCATCCGGCCCGGCGCGCAGGCTGTCGAGCGCCTGCGGATCGGCCGCCGCCACGCGGCCGAGCGCGAAGGCCAGCAGGTTCTGCGGCACCGCCACGCCGTTGAGTTCGATGGCGCGCGCCACGGCCTGCAGGCCCAGCGGCACCAGGCCGCGCTGCCACGCGTAGCCCATCGCGAGGATGTTGGCGGCCAACGTGTCGCCCAGGAACTCTTCGGCCAGCGTCTGCGCGTCGAAGGTCTCGACCTGCGCGTCGCCCGCCGCGAAGCGCAGCTTGTCGAGCAACAGGTCGACGTGCAGGTCGGCGTCCGGATTGCGCAGCGATTCGGCCACCGGGATCTCGTGCGTGTTGGCGAGGATGCGCGTGCGCCCGTGCCGCACCGTCTGCAGCGCATCGGGAGACGCGCCGACCACGATGTCGCACGCCAGAATCGCGTCGGCCTGCTGCGTGTCGATGCGCACCTGGTTGAGCCGCTCGGGCACGTCGGCCAGCCGCACGAAGCTCAGCACCGCGCCGCCCTTCTGCGCGAAGCCCATGAAGTCGAGCACGCTGGCCGACTTGCCTTCGAGGTGCGCCGCCATCGCGACGATGGCGCCCACCGTCACCACACCCGTGCCGCCCACGCCGGTGACCAGCAGGTCGTAGGGCGCGGCCCACGCGTGCGGCGCCGGCCGCGGCAGGGCCTCGGCGCGCTGCAGAAAGGCCTCTCGGTCGCGCGCGAGGGCCCCGCTCTTCTTGCGCAAGGTGCCGCCGGTGACGCCGACGAAGCTCGGGCAGAAGCCCTTGGCGCACGAGTAGTCCTTGTTGCAGCTGGTCTGGTCGATGCGGCGCTTGCGGCCGAGCGGCGTTTCGTGCGGCAGCACGGCCACGCAATTGCTCTGCACGGTGCAGTCGCCGCAGCCTTCGCACACCGCGTCGTTGATGAAGAGGCGCTTGGGCGGGTCGGCCAGCTCGCCCTTCTTGCGGCGGCGGCGCTTTTCGGCGGCGCAGGTCTGCTCGTAGATGAGCACCGTCACGCCGGCGATCTCGCGCAGGCGGCGCTGCACGTCGTCGAGCGCCGCGCGGTCGTGGAACTCGGTGCCCGCCGGAAAGCGCGACTTGATCGCGTCGTACTTGCCGATGTCGTCGCTCACCACCACGACCTGCTTCACGCCTTCGGATTCGACCTGCCGCGCGATCGCGTCGACGCTGATGATGCCGTCCACCGGCTGGCCGCCCGTCATGGCCACCGCGTCGTTGAAGAGGATCTTGTAGGTGATCGTGGCCTTGGCCGCCACGGCCTGGCGGATGGCGAGATAGCCCGAGTGGTAGTAGGTGCCGTCGCCCAGGTTCTGGAACACGTGCGGCGTGCGCGTGAAGAGCGAATGCGACACCCAGTCGACGCCCTCGCCGCCCATCTGGATCAGCCCGGCCGTGCTGCGGTCCATCCAGTTGGCCATGAAGTGGCAGCCGATGCCTGCGCGCGCGGTGGAGCCTTCGGGCACGCGCGTGCTGGTGTTGTGCGGGCAGCCCGCGCAGAAGTAGGGCAGGCGCTTGACCGCATCGCCGGCGTTGCCCAGCAGCTCGGGCGGCATGAAATCGCGCACGTGGCGCAGGTGGTCGCCCAGGTCGGCGTGGCCCGGAAAGTGCGCCGCCAGCCAGTGCGCCACCATCTCGATCAGCCGCGACGGGCGCAGCTCGCCCAGCGCCGACACCAGCGGTCGGCCGTCGCGGTCGTGCTTGCCGACCAGGGCCGGGCGCTGGCCCGCGGGCAGGTTGTAAAAGAGCTCGCGCAGCTGCGTTTCGACCACTGCGCCCTTTTCTTCGACGATGAGCAACTCGTCGAGGCCGGCCGCGAAGGCCTTGATGCGGCTCTGCTCCACCGGGAAACTCAGGCCCACCTTGTAGAGCCGCACGCCCACGCGGGCCAGCGTCTCGGGCGTGATTTCGAGCCGGCGCAGCACTTCCATCAGGTCGTAGTGCGCCTTGCCGCAGGTCACGATGCCCACCTTGGCGTGCGCGCTCTCGATCACGTGGCGGTCGATGCTGTTCACCCGCGCGAAAGCGGCCACGGCGTCGAGCTTGTCGGCCAGCCGCGATTCGATGCGCAGCGACGGCAGGTCGGGCCAGCGGTAGTGCAGCCCGTCGGCGGGCGGGCGATGGCCGGTGGCGGCGCGCACGCCTTCTTCGTCGGCCCAGGCGCTGGCGCGCGCCAGCACGGCATCGAGATCGACCGTGCTCGCGCTTTCGACCACTTCGGACAGCGCCGCCATGCCGGACCACACGCCCGCGTAGCGCGACAGCGCGAAGCCGTACAGGCCGAACTCCAGGTACTCGGCCACCGAGGCCGGCTGCAGCACCGGCATGCCCCAGGCCATGAACGCGTGGTCGCTCTGGTGCGGCATCGACGACGACACGCAGCCGTGGTCGTCGCCCGCCACCACCAGCACCCCGCCGTGCGGCGACGAGCCGTAGGCGTTGCCGTGCTTGAGCGCGTCGCCCGCGCGGTCGACGCCCGGGCCCTTGCCGTACCACATCGAGAACACGCCATCGACCGTGCGTTCGGGGTCGGATTCGACGCGCTGCGTGCCCAGCACCTGCGTGGCCGCCAGCTCTTCGTTGATCGCCGGCACGAAGCGGATGCCCTGCTCGGCAAAGCGCGGGCCGGCCTTCCAGATCGCCTGATCGACCATGCCCAGCGGCGATCCGCGATAGCCGCTCACGAAGCCTTGCGTGTGCCAGCCCGCCGCCTCGTCGCGCTGGCGCTGCATGAGCATGAGCCGCACCAGCGCCAGGGTGCCGGTGAGAAAGACCACGCCCGAGCGGGCCCACAGGTTGTCGACGAGTTGGTAGTCGTCGCGAAGGAGAGAGTTCATTCAGGGATTCTTGTTCGTCCGGCCGGGGAAAGGCTACTTCAATACACTGGCGACGACCCGGCTTCGAGGAGATTCTTCCTCCGATCAGGGCCCGAAGGAAGAATCCATGCTCCTCGACGCCTATTCAAGAAAAATCCTGCTCGAACTGCAGCGCGACGCCCGGCAGACCGTGCAGCAGATCTCCGACGCCGTCGGCCTGTCGGCCACGCCGTGCTGGCGCCGCATCAAGGAGATGGAAGCCGCCGGCGTCATCCGCGGCTACACCATCGACATCGACCCCGAAAAAGTCGGCCTCGCCCTCTCGGCCGTCACCGAGATCAACCTCGACCGCCACAACGAAGCCCAGGTCCGCGCCTTCGAAGACGCCGTGGCCGCCAACCCCTCGATCGTGCGATGCGTCTCGGCCACCGGCACCGCCGACTACATCCTCACGGTCATGGTGCCCGACATCAAGCGCTACGAAGAGTTTCTGCACGCCACGCTGTTCACGCTCTCGGGCGTGACGCACGTGCGCTCGGCGATCGTGCTGCGGGAGGTGAAGTCGGGCGGGAGTCTGCCGTTGGAGGCGGTGGAGGCTGCGCCGACCGGGCGGCGGCGCTGAGCAGTGGCTCGCCAAGAGCCACTCGCACCTCTCGCGCCCCGCTCGAACCTGATGCTTGCTCAACGCCTTTCGACGCTGCGCCACTACACGACGCCTCTCAGACGTCGCTCATGCCCCGCGCAGCAAGGCGTACAGCGCGTCGTGCGGCGCGGCCTGCCCCGTCGGCTGCCGCTGGCCGAACAGGGCTGCGTCGTCCTGCGTCATCTCCGGCCGCTCGCGCGCGTCGATCCAGTCGTAGACCACGGTGCGCGCGGCCACGCGCCATTCGCTGCCGCGGCGCTCGAAGCGGTCGAGGTAGCGGCCCGCGAGCAAGGTGGCGAGCGTCGGCGCGTCGGCGGACGACTGCAGCGCGAGAAACGCGCTCTCGACCGCCGCGTGGTCGCCGCGCAGATCGATCAGCACGTTCGAGATCTGGTGCACGCGCCGTCCGCCGCGCCGGAGCTTGGTGAGGGCCTGTTCGATGAAGCCGCTGGCGCTGCCTTGGTAGGCGCCATGGCAGTCGGTCGCGTCTTCCCAGTAGGTGGAGCGCAGCGCCGCTTCGTCGGCCCGGTCGATGCCCCGGCAGTAGCGGTAGAGGCATTCGCGGATCGCTTCGCGGTCCAGCAGATCCTGCAGGGTCATCCCGCGCGCCTGAAGAGCTGCACGATGTGGCCTTCCGGATCGCGCAGCGACAGCACCGTGCCGTGCGAGCCCATGTCGCGCTGGCCCAGCACCGCGCCGCCGGCGCCGGTGATGCGTTCCTGCACACCGGTGAAATCGTCGACCTCGAAGACCATCACCGCGCCGGCCGTGGCGGGCGCCGCTTCTTCGGGCGAGGCCAGCGCCATGCCGGCGCCGTACTGGATCCACTTGTCGCCGTCGCGGAACTTGAGCTTCAGACCCAGCGCCGATTCGTAAAAGGCGTTCAGTTCGGCCGGCCGTTGCGCGACGAGGTAGACGTTCTGCAGTCGCTTGACTTCCATGGCGGCCTCAGTGGTTGAGTTGCGTCTGCGAGGCGCCACCGTCGAGGTGCAGCACGTCGGCATTCAGAAAGCGGGCGCCGTCGCCCGCCAGGAAGCAGATCGCGTCGGCGATGTCTTCCACCGTGCCGAGGCGGCCGAGCGGCGTGCGCGCAATGCGCTTCGCGTCGAGGTCGGCGTTGCGATGCTTCATCGTGCCCTCGGTGGGCACCGCGCCGGGCGCGACCGCATTGACGCGGATGTTGCGCGGGCCCAGGTCGGCGGCCGCGGCGCGGGTCATGCCGACCACGCCGGCCTTGATGCCGCTGTAGACCACCGAGCGCGCCGGCGAGCGGATGGCCGCGATCGAGGCCACGTTGACGATCGCGCCGCCGCGCTGCGGGTCCATCGCCTCGGCCGCGGCCTGCATGCCCCAGATCACCGACTTGAAGCCGATCTCCACCATGCGGTCGACCACGTCGGGCGTGATCTCCGCCATCGGCTGGTAGCGCACCCACGCGGCGTTGTTGACCATGATGTCCAGCCGGCCGGCGTCGCGTGCGAGCCGCAGCACCGCCTCGCGCATGCCGTCGCGCGTGGACACGTCCTGCGGCAGCGCAATGGCCTGGCCGCCCGCAGCCCGCACCGCGGCCACGGCTTCGTCGACGAAGTCCTGCTTGAGGTCGTTGATGCCGACGATGGCGCCGAGCTTCGCCATCGCGAGCGCGGTCGCCCGGCCGATGCCGTGGCCGGCGCCGCTGATGAAGGCCACGCGGCCGTCGAGGGAGGGGTTCATGGCTTGCTGCCTTTCGTGGGTTCGGGCACCAGCAGCGCGTCGAGCGCGAAGGCGCCGCGCCCCGCGTCCAGCACCACCAGGGGGTTCACGTCGATTTCGGAAATGGCGTCGGCATGCCGCGCAGCGAACTGCGACAGCGCCGCGACGGCCCGGGCGGCGGCGGCCACGTCGGCCTTGGGCCGGCCGCGCGCGCCATCGAGGAGCGGAAAGGACTTGAGCGATCGCAGCATGTCGAGCGCCTGCGCTTCCGACACCGGCGCCACCTGCAGCGCGATGTCGCGAAAGACCTCGGCAAAGATGCCGCCGAGACCGACCATGACCACCGGGCCGAAGACCGGGTCTTTCTTGCTGCCCAGGATCAGCTCGGTGCCGGCGGGCGCCATCTGCGCGACCAGCACGCCGGTGATGCGCGCCTGCGGCGCCTTCTGCCGCACGCGGTCGAGCATGGCGTCGTATTGCTCGCACAGTGCCGCCTCGGAAGGCACGCCGACCACCACGCCGCCGACCTCGGTCTTGTGGGCGATGTCGGGCGAAACGATCTTGAGGACGACCGGAAAACCGATGTCGCGCGCAGCAGCGGCCGCCGCGTCGCGGGTGGCGGCCACCACTTCCTTGAGGATGGGGATGCTGGCCGCGGCCAGCGCAGCCTTGGCGCCGGCTTCTGACGCGAAGGCCTCGGGCGCAAGCGCATCGCCGGGGCGAGTCTGAGCGAAGCCCGCGTCGGGTTCGGCCGGCGATGGCAGGTCAGCGCTGCTGCCGAACCGGACCAGCGCGGCCAGCGTGGCGCAAGCCGCGTCGATGCCTTCGACGGTCGGGTAGCCCATCGCGTTCAGCTTCGCGCGCACCTCGGCGGGCGCGCGGCAGCACAGCAGGATCAGGCGCCTCGGATAGTCCGCGCGCACCTGTTCCAGCGCGGCCAGGAACACGTCGCGCAGCCGCGGCAGGTGAAAGGCGTTGGCCGATTGCAGGATCAGCGCGTCGCAGGTCGGGTCTTCGGCGACGGCGTTCAGCACCTTGGCGAGCACCTCCGGTCGGCTCGACACCTGCACCGTCATGTCGACCGGGTTCGCCGGCGACGCGAAGGGCACCGCCTGGGTGATGCGTTGCTGCGTTTCGAGCGTCAGCGCGGGCAGCGCGAGCCCCTGCGCGCTGGCGGCATCCGCCAGCAGCACGCCGAAGCCGCCGGATGCCGTGAGCACCGCGACCGTGTTGCGCCTTGGCAGGCGCTCGGAGCCGAGCACCGAGATCGCATGGCCCACCTCCAGCAACTGCTCGATGCTGGGCACGCGGATCGCGCCGCCCTGGCGCAGCACGGCGTCGAACACCGCGTCGGAGCCGGCCAGCGCGCCGGTGTGCGACGCGGCCGCGGCGCTGCCGGCTTCCGACACGCCGACCTTCAGCACCACCAGCGGCTTGCGGGCCGCGCGGGCCATGGCCATCGCCTGCCGCAGCTTCGACGCGTTACGGCAGGTCTCCATGCAGCACAGGATGACGTGGGTGTCCGCATCCGACGCCAGCGACGCGATGGCATCGGCGATGTCGACGTCGCATTCGTTGCCGGTGGTCAGCAGGCGGCTGATGCCCATGCCGCGCTCGGCGGCCAGGCGCATGGTGAAGCTGCCCAGGTTGCCGCTTTGCGAGACGATGCCCACTTGGCCGGCTTCCGGCAGGCCGGATTCGAGCGCCACCGAAAACGTGGCGATGGCCTTGTCCGGAACGCCGACCGCGCCCAGGCAATTGGGCCCGACGATGCGCATGCCCGAGCGCTTCGCCACCCGGCCGATCTCGGCCTGCAGCCTGCTGCCCTCTTCGCCCATTTCCGAGAAGCCGGCCGAGAGGATCACGGCGGCGCGCACGCCGCGGCTCGCGCAGTCCTTCACCGCGTCGAGCACGCTTTCCGGCGGAACGGCCACGACCACGAGCTCGGGCGTTTCCGGCAGCGCCGCCACGCTGGCGAAGGCCGGCAGCGACTGCACCGTGCCGGCCTTGCGGTTGATCGGGTAGATCGCGCCGGCATAGCCGAAGCGGCGCAAGAACTGCAGCGGCCGCCCGCCGATCTTGGTGACGTCTTCCGACGCGCCGTAGATCGCGATCGACCGCGGCCGGAACACCGCTTCGAGGCCGCGGCCCACCGCAAGGTCCACATCCACGTCCATGGCTATCGCCCCTTGTAGACGGGCTTGCGCTTTTCCAGGAACGCCTTGCGCGCTTCCTGCGCGTCTTCGGTCTTGGCGAGCGCCATGGTGATGTTCTGTTCGACGCGGTAGCCGTCGCGCTGCGGCATCAGGTCCATCATGTTGGCCGCCTGCTTGGCATAGGCCACGGCCAGCGGCGCCTTCGACGCGATCTCGGCGGCCACGGCCAGGGCGGCTTCCATCAAACGATCGTGCGGCACCACCTCGTCCAGCACGCCGCGGCGGTACAGCTCCGCCGCCGGCACCTTCATGCCGGTGAAGAACATGCGGCGCGTGTAGGAACGGCCGAAGAAGGTTCGCAGCATCGACACGCCGCCCGCCAGGCCGACGTTGATCTCGGGCATGGCGAAGGTCGCCTCTTCCGAAGCCAGGAAGATGTCGCACGCGGCCATCAAGCCGAAGCCCGCGCCCAGCGCCGGTCCGTTGACGGCAGCGATCACCGGCTTGGCGCATTCGCGGATGGCGTTGCCGGTTTCGCGCGTCCAGCGGTTGTGGGCGAGGAAGTCGCCGGCCTTCTCGGGGTTCGGTCGGTCCTTCAGGTCGGCGCCGGAGCAGAAATACTTGCCCGTGCCGGTGAGGATGGCAACGCGCACGTCGCTGCGTTCGGAGATCTCGTCGAACACCTCGATCAGGCGCATGCGCGTTGCGCGGTCGAGCGCGTTGACGGGCGGCTTGTCGAGGCGGACGACGGCGATGAATTCAGAGACTTCGAGGTGGACGCTCATGGCGCGCTCCCGGTGAGGTGGTTGACGAGGGGCCGGGCTTCGGCGGCTTGCGGCGCCAGCAGGCGCGTCGCGTGAGTGAGGCGGTCGCCGTAGCGGAACTCCGAAGCGAGCAGGCGCTGCGCAAGGCGGGTGGCCAGCACTTCCTCGCTCATGCCCATGCCGCCGTGCATCTGGATCGCCGCTTCGGCGCACCAGCGCGCGGTCTCGGCCAGCGCGACCTTGGCCACGCGCAAGGTGCGGCGCAGGTCCGCGGCGCCGGCTTCCTGTTCTTGAAAGCAGTGCAGCAGCAGCCCGCGCGCGGCCAGGTATTTCACGTACATCTCGGCGCTGCGGTGGCGCAGCACCTGAAAGGTGGACAGCGACACGCCGAACTGTTTGCGCTCCTTGAGGTACGCGATCGTTTGCTGCACCAGCGCCGACAACGCGGCCACGGTGTCGGTCGCGGTGAGCAGCAGCGCCGCATCGTCCGCGGCCCGCAGCGCCGCGCGCACGGCCTCGCCGCGAGCGATGCAGGCGCCTTCGGGCACGGCCAGCTTCTTCAGCGCGAAATCGCCGCCCTTGCGGCCTTCCATCGTGCGGTAGGTGGCAGACGGGGCGCCGATGCGCTCGACATCGACCAGGAAGAGCGCGAGCTCGCCGTCGACCTGCGCCGGCACCAGCCAGTGCGACGCGGACTCCGTGGGCAGCGTCACGTCCACGCCGTCCACGTCGCCGTCGAGCTCGAAGCCGCTGTCGAAGCGCTTCGCCTGCACCGTCGTCTCGTCCAGCGAGGCCGACAGTGCCGTGAGCGGAGCGACACGGGCCGTGCCTTCGGCCACGGATTCGAGCCATGGCCGGGCCAGCTCGGGGCCGGCGGCCTGCAGCAGCAGCGGCACGATGGCGCAGGCTTCCACCACCGGCAGTTGCAGGCCGTGCGTGGCGAGACCCTCGACGATCGAGGCGAGGTCGGCCAGCGTGCCGCCGACGCCGCCGGCTTCTTCGGGCACGACGGTGGCCGTCCAGCCGAGTTCGCGAAGCGGATCACCGCTCGGCTCGGCGCCGGCGTGGTCTTGCGCATAGCGGCTCGCGGAATCGAGCAGCATGCCGGGAAAGAGAGGAGCAAAGGACATCGTTCAGACCCCGAACAGTGCGTTGGCGATCACGTTGCGCTGCACTTCGGCAGTGCCGCCCGCGATGGTGCGGGAGCGCGTGAACATGTAGTTCTGTATCCAGGTCGCCGCGCCGAAGTCCTCGCCCGCGTCGGCCAGGAAGCGGTGCGCGGCCTCGGGCCCGACCGCGTCCAGCGCGATGGTGGTCAGGCGCTGCGCGCATTCACCGCAGATCATCTTGATCACCGACGGCTGCACGCCCAGCGGGCGCTGGTGGATCAGGTCGTCGGTGGCGTTGGCCATCAGCACGCGCGCGCCCTTCACGTCGGCCTCGCACAAGAGCAGTTTCTGGCGCAGCAGGCCGAAGTCGCGGCGCGCGCCGGCCCGGCGTGCGGCCTCGTCCACGACCTGGGCCACCTGGCGCCGCAGCAGCTCCAGGCGGGCGACGTTCGCGGGCGGCAGGCGCTCGCGTTCGAGCAGGTACTTGGCGCAGGTCCAGCCCTTGCCTTCCTCGCCGAGCAGGTTGTCGGCGCGCACGCGCACGTCGTCGAAGAACACTTCGTTGAGGTGATGCCAGCCGTCGATGCTGCGGATCGGGCGCACCGTGATGCCGGCGGTGTCCATCGGCACGACCAAGAGCGAAATGCCTTCCTGCTTCTTCGCCTCCTTGGACGTGCGCACCAGCATGTAGATCATGTTGGCTTCGTGCGCGTGCGAGGTCCAGATCTTCTGGCCGTTGACGATGTAGTCGTCGCCCTCGCGGCGCGCGCTGGTCTGCAGCGAAGCCAGGTCGGAGCCGGAGCCCGGCTCGCTGTAGCCCTGGCAATACCAGTCGCTGCCGTCCAGGATGCGCGGCAGCAGGCGGGCCTTCTGTTCCGGCGTGCCGAAGCGGATGATCACCGGGCCGATGTGGCCGAGCCCGTGGTGATAGAGCGGCGGGCAATCGTTCTCGGCCATCACCTCTTCGAAGACGAGGCGCTGCTTGATGTCCCAGCCGGTGCCGCCCACTTCCTCGGGCCAGCCCGGCGCACCCCAGCCTCGGGCGGCGAGGATCTTCTGCCAGGCCTGGTATTCACGCTTCGTCACCTTCTGGCCCGCGGCCACCACCGCGCGGATCTCCGGCGGGCAGGCCTCTCGGGCGAAGGCTTCCAGCTCGCGGCGGAAGGCGGCGTAGTCGATGGACATCGGGGCGGGTCTCCTGGTTTTTTCTCGATGCGGGCCGAGCCCGTGGCGGCAGGCCGGGGGTCAGCCCGTGCGCAACTGGGTGATCAGCTCGTGCAGCGCGGCGACGGCACCGTCGGCATCGCGGCGGCGCAGGCGGTCGACGATGTTGCGGCGCAGGGGAAACAGATCGGGGCGCGGGCGCACCTGGATCACGTGCGCCATGCGTTCGCGCAGCACGTTGGTCATGGTTTGCGCCATCAGCGTGAGGGCCTCGTTGTGGCCCGCCGCGGCGATCGCGGAAAAGAAGCCGCTGGCGGACGCGATGCGCTCGGCCAGCGACGCGGTGTCGGGGTGCTGCTCGATCGTGTGCACCGCGGCTTCGACGGCGTCGAGGTCGGCGTCGGTCGCGCGTTCGGATGCGAGCCGCAGCAGCGTGCCGTAGAGATTGCGGTAGGCCTCGTCGATGTCGGCGTCGCCCAGCTTGCCCTGCAGCACCAGCTTGCGCAGCGACTCGGCCAGCATCATGTAGGCGCCCTTGTAGAACACCAGCGCCTGGTGATCCGCGGGGCCGCCGCCCATGTGCTTGACCTCGCCGATGAACACCTCGTGGTCGCCGGCCTCGTGGCACGCATGGGTGCTGCATTCGAAGCTGGCCAGGCACTCGTCGATCACCGGCAGGTCGAGCCCGCCGGAATGCCAGGCCACGCCCTCGAACTTGTCGTCGATGCGGCTCGATGCGAAGCGGCCCGACAGCGCGTCCTGCTTTTCTGAAAGGATGTTGATCGCAAAGCCCTTCGCCGCGCGAAAGGTCGGCAGCAGCTTGCTCGCCTTGCGCAGGCTGAAGAGCACCAGCGGCGGCTCCAGCGACACCGAGCTGAACGAGTTGCAGGTGAGGCCCTGCGCCCGGCCGTCGGCGTCGCGTGTGGTGATGACGGCGACGCCCGTCGGGAAGCAGCCCAGCAGTTGCCGGAACAGCGTGGGCTCGATCGCCGGGTCGGCGCGTTCGACGACTTCGCTCATGGGCGGCTCGCTGGCAACGCCGATCAGGCCGCGACCGGCACGGGCTTCGCCGGCGACGCGCTGTACGGCGCGTCGTTGCGAATTTCCTGCTGCACGGTCGGGATGATGATCTTTGCCCAGGTCTCCAGTTGCTTGAGCATGGTCGGCTGGTCGAAGTCGCCCATCTGCGTCTGGAAGCAATAGTGCACCGGGCGAAGCGTGCGGATCTCGTTGACCACGCGCTCGATCACCGTGTCGATGGTGCCGACCGGCAGCAGCGCGCGCGATTCTTCGAGCGTCGGCTCGCCTTCGACGATGGCTTCTTCGACCTGGTAGTCGTCGGCGATCTGGGCCGTGCGGCGCTTGAGGCTCACAGCGATGCGGCGCTGGTAGCGCGAGCAGTCGAGGTAGGCGTCGACTTCTGCCTTGTCGTTGCTGGCGTAGGCGGCGCGCAGCAGGCCGACCTGCACGCCGGCCGGGTCCTTGCCTTCGGCCAGCGCCACCTTGTCGATGAGCTTGCGGGTGGACTGCAGCTTTTCCAAGCCGCCGTCGCCGCCGGACACGAAGACATGATGGTCGGCAGAGATGGCGCGGGCGAGAAAGACCGGGTCCACGCTGGTCACCCACAGCGGCGGCATCGGCTGCTGCACGGCGCGCTGGCTGATGGCGCTGGTGAGCTGCCGGTAGTGCTGGCCTTCGTAGCTGAACTTGGGCTGGCGCAGGCCGAGTTCGAGCATGTCGATGATCTCGAGCGTGCGGTCTTTCGCCTCGGCCAGCGAGACGCCGAAGCGCTCGAATTCGAATTGCTGGTAGCCGGAGCCGATGCCCACGTTCAAGCGGCCGTTGGACAGCTGGTCGACCATCGCCACGTCTGCGATCAGGCGGGCCGGGGTGTACAGCGGAGCGACGACAATGCCGGTGCCGAGCCGGATCTGTTGGGTGACGGCCGCGCAGTGGGCGATCATCGTCAGGGGCGACGAGCACATCCCGTAGTTGGAGAAATGATGCTCAGCAAACCAGGCGCCGCCGAAGCCCAGTTCGTCGGCCACGCGCGTCTGCTCGACGGCATCGCGCAGGATCTGGTGGGACGTCTTATGCTTGTTGCGCTGCTGCATCAGAATGAAAATTCCGAAATCCATCGCGGTGCTCCTTGGTCGGTTCGTTCGGTTCGTTCGGTATGAGGCCGACTGTAGGAACGGAACGCCTGCCGTGCGCATCGGCTCGCGCACACCTTCTTTGCGTCTTTTGAAATGAAGGCGCTCGATTCGCTGCGCATCTTTGTCGCGACGCAGCGCAAGGGCAGCCTGTCGGCCGCCGCGCGCAGCCTGAGTCTGTCGCCCGCCACGATCTCCCGCCGCATCAGCGCGCTGGAAGAAGAACTGGGCGTGCAACTGGTCGACCGCACCAGCCGCAACCTCAAGGTCACCGAAGCCGGCCAGGCCTTTCTGGAACATTCAGAGGCCGTGCTGGAGGCCATGTCGCAAGCCGAGGACGCCGCGCGCAACGCGCGCCAGCGGCCCGAAGGCCGGCTGCGGGTGCATTCGCGAACGCAGCTCGGCTTGCGCGTGCTGGCGCCGCTCTTGCCGCGGTTCGCGCGCCAGTACCCCGACATCCACGTCGAGATCGAGCTGTCGGAGCATCCGGTGAACCTGGTCGAGGGCGACTTCGACGTCGACATCCGCACCGGCGAATCGAACGACTCGGGCTTCGTGATCAAGCGGCTGCTCAGCAGCGACGAAGTGCTGGTGGCGAGCCCGTCGTTCATGAAGGCGCACCCGCGCATCAAGCACCCGACCGACCTGCCGCAGGTGCGCTGCCTCACCTACCGGCGCGAGCGCGAGACCACCACCTGGAAGTACATCGACGCCGAAGGCGTGCAACAAGAGCTGGCGATCCATGGCGCGCTGAGTTCGAACAACGGCGAAGTGCTGCGCATCGCGGCGCTGGGCGGCATGGGCATCGCGCTGCTGTCGGAAGCCACGGTGCGCGGCGACATCCGCGACGGCGGCCTGGTCCGCCTGATGCCGGACTACCGCTTTGCGGTGCGTGCGTTTTCGAACGGGATCTTTGCAGTGTTTCGCCAGAGCCGGACATTGCCGCTGAAGGTGCGCGCGTTCGTCGACTTCGTGGCGGACGCGTTGCGCGAGAACGGCGAAGCGCCCTGATGCAGAGCCGGCGATTCAGGCGCCGCCGAAGCGATGCGGCGGCCGGCCGCCCACCGGCAGTCCGTCGACCACGAACAGCCCGCCGTCGTCGTCGCGCGTGCCTTCGAGCCGGTGGCTCTTCGAGATCGACGTGACGAAGAGCCGCTCGAAGCGCGGGCCGCCGAAGCACAGGCTCGTCGGATAGGTCGGCGGCACATCCACCAACTGGTTCAGCCGGCCGTCGGGCGAGAAGCGGGCCAGCTTGCCGGCGCGCACCAGCACCGTCCACACGTGGCCCTGGGCATCGACCGTGGCGCCGTCGGGCCCGGAATCGTGAGCCGCCGTGTGCACGAAGACGCGCTTGTTCGCCAGCGGGCCCTTGGGGTCGTAGTCGTACGCCCAGATGGTGCGCTCCAGGCTGTCGGCGATGTAGAAGGTGCGGCCGTCGGGGCTGAAGCACGGCCCGTTCGCAAAGCCGATGTCGTCCGCCAGGTGCTCGACCGAGCGGTCCGGCCGCAGGCGATACAACCCGCCCAGCACGCGATCGCCCGGCGCGCGGCCGCCGTGCATCGTGCCCGCGACGAAGTTGCCCCACGGGTCGCACTTGCCGTCGTTGAAGCGCACCTCGGGGTGGTCCACCGGGATCGTCGCCAGCGTCTCGAGTTCGCGCGTTGCGAAGTCGTAGCAGGCGAAGGTATTGCGCAGCGCGACCACCACGCCGTCGCCGCGGCAGGGCGCGATCGAGCCGACCGGTGCCGGCAGGCTGTGCTGCTCCAGCGCCCCGCTCTGCGGGTCGAGCCGCGACAGCGTGCCGGCGAGCGCGTCGACCCAGCAGACCGCCTGCGCGTCGGCGTCCCAGCAGGGGCTTTCGCCGAGCTGGTCTTTGGTGTGGCCGATGCGCTGGATGTTCATGCGGGCAGTGTGCCGGCGCCCGGCCGCGGGCGCTGCAAAGCTGCTTTGCAGCCCGCGGCGCGTGGTGGGTGGCGCGCGCTTCTAGAGTGCCGGCCATGCACAAGCTTCCCCCGCCCCTGCAGGGCATTCGCGTCGTCGAACTCGGCAACTACATCGCCGGCCCGGGCACCGCCATGGCGCTCGGCGATCTCGGCGCCGAGGTGCTGAAGATCGAATCGCTCGACGGCGACGCCGCCCGCACCACCGGCCGCTTCGGCCTGGCCATGCTGCGCGCCTACAACCGAGACAAGCAATCGATCGCGCTGGACTTGCGCCAACCGCGCGGCCTGGCCGTCGCGCGCCGGCTCATCGCGCGGGCCGACGTGCTGGTGCAGAACCTTCGGCCCGGCGCCATCGAGGCGCTGGGCCTCGGTGCGGACACGCTGCGCGCGGAGCACCCGCGGCTGGTGCATGTGTCGATCGCCGGTTTTCCGGCGGCGAGCCCTTCGCGCGACCGGCCCGGCTACGACGTGGCTGCGCAGGCCGAGAGCGGGCTGATGTCCGTCACCGGCGAGGCGGACGGCGAGCCACAGCGCGTGGGCGCGACGATCATCGATGCGGCGTCGACACAGGTGGCGGCGCAGGCGATCTTGGCGGCGCTCTTTCGGCGCGAGCGGCTGGGCGTCGGCGAGACTATTCGCGTGTCGCTGCTCGAAGTGGCGCTGAACCTGCAGCTGTCGAACTGGGCGGACTACTTTGCGGATGGCGTCGAGCCCCGGCGCAACGGCAACGGCCAGCCAACCTGCGCGCCCGCGGCCGACCTGTTCAACACGCGCGACGGCGTGGTCGTCGTGTCGGCCTACGTGCAGCCGCACTGGCTGCGCCTGTGCGCCGCCATCGGCGCGCCCGAACTCACGCAAGACCCGCGGCTCGCCACCAACGAGCTGCGCGTGGCGAACCGGGCGACCATGAAGGAAGCCATCGGCGCGCGGATCTCGCAGCTGACCACGGCGGCCTGCCTCGACCTGCTGCAACGCGCGGGCATCGTGGTGGCGGTGGTGCGCGGCTACGCCGAAGCCGCGGCCAGTGACGACTTCAAGGCCAGCAGCATGGTGGTGCAGGCCGCGGCCAATGGCGAGGTGCCCGGCTACACCAGCTTCGGGCTGCCGTACGAAATGTGCGACACCACCCGGCGCCCCACGCTGTCGGCACCGGCGCACGGCGTGCATGGCGAAGCGGTGCTGCGCGACGCCGGCTTTTCGGCGAGCGAGGTCGAGGCGCTGATGGCAGAAGGCGTGTTGAAGCGGGCCGACCCCGTGCGTGTGTGAGTGGGCGGGTGAGTGTGTGAGCGCGCGCGTGTGCAGGAGCCGGAAAGCAACTTTGCAAGTCCTGCAGCGCTCGGGCGAAAACCCACGCCTAGACTGCCTCACCCGCCGGCAGCGGCCGGACCGTGAACCCAAGGAGACACAGTGAACTATCGCAACATCGTTGCCGGCCTCTTGGTCGGCGCCTGCGCCGTGTCGTCGGCGCTGGCCCAGCAAGCCACCCGGATCGTCGTGCCCTTTGCCGCCGGCGGCGGGACTGATCAGTACTGCCGCATCCTGGCCCAGGAGCTGGGCAAGCAGGGCATGAACGTCATCATCGAAAACAAGCCCGGCGCCAGCGGCATCATCGCCGCCGACTACGTGGCCAAGGCCAAGCCCGACGGCCAGACCATCCTGGTCTCTTCGCTCGGCACGCTGGCCAACAACAAGGTGCTCTACGACAAGCTGCCCTACGACCCGGACAAGGACTTCGCGCCCGTCACGCAGATCGCCTACCAGCCCGCCATCATCGTCGGCCGCATGGACCTGCCCTACAAGAACATCAAGGAGATGGTCGAGTACGCCAAGCAGAACCCCGGCAAGATCAACCGCGGCTCGCCCGGCGCGGCCATCCTCACCAACCTCGCGCCCATCGTGTTCGAGAAGCAGGTCGGCATCACCACCCAGCACATTCCCTTCAACGGCGACACCCCCGGCCTGCAGGCGCTCTTGAGCGGCAACATCGACATCCACGGCACCTCCATCACCGGCCCGCTGCCCTACATCAAGGCCGGCAAGATGCGCGTGCTCGGCGTGATGGACAGCAAGCGCCTGTCGCAAGTGCCCGACGCCCCCACCTTCAAGGAACTGGGCTTCGACATGGAAGCCACGCTCTGGTATTCACTCTCCGTCCCCGCCGCCACCCCGCGCGCCGAAATCGACAAGCTCAACAAGGCCGTCAACCTGGTCTTGAACGACCCCGAGTTCATCGCCCGCGCCCGCAACATCGGCATGGAACCCCGCGGCGGCTCGCCCGAGGATCTGACGAAGTTCATCAAGCTCGAAGCGGATCGGTGGGTGCCGGTGTTGCAGAGTTTGAATTTGCCGAAGCAGGGGCAGTGAGGGGTTGATGGCGATCCGCGGCTCAACAGCCGCGAATCGCATCGGTTGCTGCCGCAGCAGTGACGTCGCCGCCAAAACCTGAAGCGGCACCCGCGGCCGCTCGGCGGCATTCTCCCGACAACACCAGGCACGCCGCCGCCAGATCCCCCAGCTCTGCCATCAGGAAGCCCAGGCTCTCCAGGCTGTCTGCTCCGACCGTCCCGTCTTCGATCACCACCGCCGAATGCGCGAGCAGATGCCCGATGGCGCCGAGGCCCGAGTGGATGGTCGAGAGCGTGGTGTCGGCGTTGTCGGCGATGGTGTGGAGGAGACGCGGTGTGGCAGCGGGAAAGTCGATCGTGTCCGAAGAGCCGAGCGGCAGGTGCGGCAGATGGGCGACCAGATCGCGAAGCGGTCGCAGATTCGTTCGACGGTCGTCATCCATCCCACAAGCCTCCCCGAATGATTGCGCGCGCCGAACGCGCGTCATGCAAGCAACATCAAAGCACGTACTATAGTCTCTGGCGCACCATAGTACGCATCAGCACACTGCGGGCATGTCGCCCGCGCGCATCAAACTCCCCCAGCAGAAAGATCTGCGCAAGGCATTCGCCTTGGCGATCGAGGAGCGGCGGACTGAATTGGGCCTGAGCCAGGAGCGACTGGCCGAACTCGCAGACTTGAGCTTGAGCTATGTGAGCTTGCTGGAGCGGGGGCAGCGGAACTTGACGGTGTTCAGTGCGGCGAAGCTGGCTGCGGCTTTGGGGATGAAGGTTTCGGAGTTGGTGGTGCGTGCGGAGGCTGTGTTAAAGGGCCAGGGCGCGCGATAGAGATCGCCTGAGGCGACTACTGCTTTGCAGCGATTGCTGACCTTCAATTGGGTGACGCCAAAGTCCGCTCTGGGATTGATCGCCGCCACTAGAGCATTGACATCGCCTCAAAAGACCTGTCGTCCCTTCGCCGCAGGACTCTCACCGCGCCCTTGGATCTACTCATGGCACGCTGACCTGCTGGCAGTAGAGTCACATTCCTATGGGATGCCCCCAGAGCAAGTCAGTGAGCGCTGCCGCCCTCGTACCAAACGAAGCGGGTACATTCCAAAGGAAACTAGGAGGTGTGCCCCTGTCGCACCCGGGAGAGAGCTTTGGATGAATTAGCTGCGGAGGCTCCCTCGCTTCCCAATATCGCGCTGCCGGTTTTCAGGTCACTAAAGGTCGCCGGCTACGAGCTGTTCCCGGGCGCAGGCAATGCCGGGATCGACAGGCCCATCCTGCCTGGCGTCACGGTGATCGCAGGCATCAACGGCCTCGGCAAGACCACGCTGCTCAACATGATGCTGCGGCTGTTGGTCGGACCGTTCAATCCTCAGAAGGTCAATCCGTTCGAGGTCGGCGCCAAGTCGCACGATCTGGTTGGGTGGAAACATGCCCGACGCTTCTTCAGGTCGCGGGTGAGCGATGGCGCGGTATACGCAACTGCGCGCGCGGATATCTCGATCGGAACGCACCATCTGACGGTCGAGCGCGCACTCAAGGATCTTTCGATCAAGTACCTCGAATACGACGGTGCCGAGCTTGCTCCGACTGAGGCTGAATATGGGCGGGTCGTCGTGGAGGCCACCAACGTCGCACTGCGCTACGACTTCGACTTCCTCGTCCGATACCTCGTGTTCTTCCTGGAGCACAGAATCCCACTCTTTTGGAACGAGCGGGGCCAAATTGAAGCCTTCCGCATCTTGCTATGTGAGGCCCAACTGGCCGATGACTTCAGGAAGATGGAAGACGACATCCGGACCAAGGATAGCCTCTACCGGAACCATCGATGGCACGTCAACTCGTTACGGAACAAACTGTTCAGGGAACGCAGCTTGCTCGCTGGATTATCTGGACAGGCCGCAAAGGTCGCAGCCCTGAGCGGGGAGCTTCAGGCACTGAAGGCGCGAGACGCCGACTTGATCAAGGAGATCAACAGCGTTGCGAGCGAGCGATCAAGCCTTCGATCGTCAATCCTGATTCGCAAGATCGAGCTTGAAGAGGCAACACGTGCTGCCGAAGGGCTTCAGCAGGGGTTCCTTCTCAGCATCTTCCCTGAGATGAGTGACACGGCGCGGCACGTCTTCGGCTCCCTCTTGAGCAGTCGCGGGTGCACCGTCTGCGGCAACAGAAGCGCCCGCGGACAGCGTCGCCTTCAACGGCTCCTCGACCATGGTGACTGCCCAGCCTGTGAGAGCCCACCAGAGGAACAGGAACAGCATGCTCGGCACGACGACCTACCTCGAGACCAACTTGAGGTGGTCGCGGCGACAGTTGCAAGGCTGAGCAAGTCCATCGCCGGGGAGGAGGCTCGCGAGCGCGAACTCGACGCGCAGTTGCGGCAGCTGTTCGTTGACGAGCGAGCGGCCAAGCAAGAAATGGCAGACAGACTGTCAGTCCTCAGGCTGGCCTCTGCTGAGTTGCCAGCGACGGCTGATGAGCTTCAGGCCTTGGAGGTGCAAGTCGGAGAAGGGGATGCCGACCTTGCCGCGAAGCTGGCGGAACTGAACGGCCTGTACTCGCAATACGAAGACTTGCTGGCAGCAATCACCGTGAGGGTCACGCGGGTGGGCGAGAAGGTGAAGCAGAAATTCGCCGAATACGCCAAGGCGTTCCTGTCTGAGTCGTGCTCGTTGGGCCAGCAAACCTACAGCGAGACGCTCGGCGAGTCGCGTAGGTTCACCTACCCTTGCTTCAACGTCTTCATGACGTCGGCCGTTTCTCCGGATGAAGAAACGGAGCGCACCCACACGGACGACGTTTCCGAGTCACAGCGTGAGTTCATCGACCTGGCTTTCCGGATGGCTCTGATCGCAGCCGCCACCTCCGAGAACGCTCGCTCCATGCTGGTCATCGAAACGCCTGAGGCCAGCCTAGACACCTACTTCGTCAAGCAGGCGGGACAGATGCTGCGGGAGTTTGCCGCCGGCGAGTCCGTTGATGGCAACGTGGTCATCGTCTCCTCCAACTTGGCGTCCCAGAACATGATCCCCGCCCTCCTGGGGCTTGATGAGACCGTTCCAGAGGATGCTTGGCCCGATGCATCGCAGGTCAACGCACGCGTGATCAACCTGCTCGCAGAGGGTGCACCGAATGCAGCCCTTCGAGACCGCCGTCGCTTCTACGAGGATTTCCTGGAGGTGTCCACCAAGGGAAGGATCACCTATGCCCGCAGCTGAAGCATCGCTTCGCAGCCGGGCCTGGGTGCTCGGCTTGGTGGTCATGGCCAACTGGTCCGGCCTGCGGCCCTTGTCCAAGGCACATGCGCACGCGCTGGTGTTCCTCGCCAACAGCCTGGCACCGATCTATGAGGACACCGGGTTGGAAACCCGCGTCATTAAGCACGAGCACGGCCCGTTCTACCCAGATGCCCAGTGGGATCTGGATCGCCTGGTTGGCCAGGGACTACTGAACGTCTCCGGTGTGACCTTGAGCGACACCGGCGGGCGCTGGTGGATGGATGGCTCCTACGAGGCGAGTGCCAGCGGCAAGGCTGCCTTCAACGAGTGCAGGAACCTTCCATTGCTGAGCCGCTCATACCGTTTCCTGCTTGAGCTCACCAACGCATTTGCTTCGCTGCAGCAGGACGCGAGAAATCGAGCCGCGTTGGTGGACGTGATCTACGCGACCCCGAATCGCGCCAATCGAACGGCCCTTGTGTTCGAAGACGCCGAGCAGAACTTCTCCAGCCTCACCGCAGTCGCGTTTGACGACCTGGCCGGTCCAGATATCGTTCTTACGCCCAAAGAGCGTCTCCAACTGTATTTTGGCTACCTGGAGAACAACACCAAGAATTTTGGAAGCCATGCCTCATGAGCGCGGTTGACAAGCTTCCTCAACACGTCGATCGGTCTTCAATGCAAGCCGTGCTTCGGGCTCGTCTGCAGGCGGTTAACAGCCGAGAGTCCGACAGTGGCCAAGCGTTCCTTCTCCGCGTCTCGAAGTGGATGCACCGCTGGTCCCAACAATGCCTTGCCGAAAAGGGCGCTGCAGGCATCAAGGGCATAGCGCCATTTGCGGTGGTGATGCCGCCACTTGCAGGAGTCGATCCGTCCGCAGGTTGGGCGGACACTCCTTTCTTCGACGAGGAGCCACCAACGGACCTTGGAGGTTGCATCGCCGTCACAAGCACTTCGTTTGCCCATGTGCAGACCTTGAGCACCGGCTGCACACGGTTGAACGACTTGGGTGAGCGGCTGACAGACCTCGGATTGCGAGATCAGCCCATGGCAGTTGTGATCCCCAGCAAGGGGCTGGTTCAGCTCTGCCCTGGCGGGGTTTTCAGTGAAAGGATCTCCATCAATCTCGATGCCGCACCCTTGACCGATGTCGACGAAACAACGATGGACCGCGAGCTAGCGTCATTTCATGACTCGCACACGCGCTATCCAAACGGTTTCTCGCATGCTTGGCATGACCGCAAACAGCGAGTCCTTCGTCGAGATGCGGAGGACATCGTCAGGGATTCCCTCTTCATCTACCTGCACTACAAGGCTTTCAGATCAAAGATCGTGGTGCGAGAACACCAGACCAGCGTCGGGAGAAGCGACATTTCGCTTCTAGACAACAGCAGCAATCAGCCCATCACTGCGTGTGTCATGGAGCTGAAGGTTCTTCGCTCGCGAGGAATGACGAAGTCGAAGAACGAAAAACCTTACAAGCCCGAGGCCATGCGTCGCCACTGCCTGATGGGGGTCAAGCAAGCCATCAAATACAAAAGCGTCGAGAACGCACCTCTCGCTTATCTTTGCCTGTATGACGGACGCGATGCCGATGACGAGGTGCTCGATGCGAAGACGGCAGCTGATGCAGGCGTCATCCTCTACCGCCGCTACTTCATGGAGACGAGCACGCGCGACGATCTGGCCGTGGCGCTAGCCTGATTTCAGGCCGGCCGCAGTCTAACCAGGTCTTCGCTCAACTCGCGCTCTCCGCCCTGCTGCGCGCTCGTGCGCATGGCGCGGATCGGGGTGATCGCCTCACAAACATAGCCCGCGCCCTCCGCAAGCTCAAACAGGATGTCGCCCACGTCCACCAGCACGCCACTGTAGCGACTGTCGCCTACCGTCATCAGCACGGCCCCATCGGGGTTCATGTGGGGGCGCATGTTGGTCAGGATCTGGTTCAGGTCCGCAAAGTAGGCGCCGACCATATCCGGCAACTGCGGGTTCCATAACTCGGCACGCTTGGCGCTCAGGGCGGCGACGGTTTTCTTGAGGCGCTTGGAATTTAGCCCTTCCCAGGACATGTCGCGGTGGATCTGGACGTGCGAGCGCAGCGTGGAGGTCCGCAACTGCGTGTTGTCGTCGCGGGACTTGATGTATCCCAGCACCCACAACTCCACGTTGTAGATGTCGGTGTAGTCGAAGGAGTTGGGGTACGGCGGGGAAAAAAGGGCGATGTCGATCGAGCGGGCCTTCGAGACCTCGGTACGAGCATCGCCACGGAACAGCATGTAGTCGCTGGACTGGCGTTTCCCGTGCAGTGTGATATCGACCAACGCCGCCTCGAACGCAGACTGGAACGCTCGCATTGCATCTTCCGGTGACTTTTGCGTTGACTGCCAGCTGCCGCGATACCGGCGGCCCTTGCCGCTGATGACCACATTGCTCATGTCGACGAGGATGCTGCCCAACAGCACCCGCATCAATCGGCGATTGGTCTCGCTCACTATTTCATCGATCGCCTGCCGCAGACCGAGGATCTTGCGGAACGTCTCCTTGGGGAAGATCCACCGGCTGTTCAGCCCGGGCTCGACCATCGTTGCCGGCCATTGCTCGAAGCGGATGGACCGCAAGTCGATCTTGGTCTCGATCGCTCTGTCGATGACAGCTGCGTAGTCGTCGACCAGGGATGCGCGGTCGTAGGTCGACAGCTTCGCTTCGATCAGGTCGGCCAGGAACGGGTTGACTTCAATTGTCGTCGGCGCGATGCCGAGGAACTGCGAGGTCAGCGCCGTGGTGCCGGAGCCTCCAAAGCAATCCAGGCAGGTCGACGGCCAGAAGCCCAAGGTGTTGATGGCCTCAACGACCAGCATCGGCGAGAACGCCTCCTTGAAGCGGTACCAGCGCTGGAACGGCAGGTTGTGGCTGGGCACGTTGGACGACATCGCGCCGCCGTCGACCAGCCCCGACATCCAAGATGCGAAGTTGCGTCGACCTACTGGCCCCAAATCTGGGCAGCTATTCGCGAGAAAGATACCGATGTCCAACCCATTCACTATTGCTCTCCCTGTAGCCGCCGACTGTACGCCGCGCGGCGGAATTGCCGGGCATCGGGTCAGTTCTCCAAAATCGTGCACGGAAAGTTCGTCCGCCCCAGCGGCCATGCAGCTGCGCTTTTTGCATATGCACAAATGCAATTGCGCGGCGGGCAAGCGATTTTAGAGATTGAACGAGATGCCACGGTAAAACGGCTAATTCAGGTCGTGCTGGCTGCGTGGGATGAGACAGAGGCAGGTGTTCAGGCCCTGAGCACGGCAATCGAGGCCATGGGCCGGCTCCAAGAAGTTGCCAGGCACAGGCAATGAACCCTGGTGAGCCGACTGGGCAGTGTCGACTTAAAGCGGTGAGCAGAGTCTTCCGCAACTCGATCCGGCCCAGGATCGCTTTGACTGTGGAGGGTTCGGGCAATGATAGGTCCCGACTCAGCGTCACCTGCTAATCGCGGATCATCAAACCATCGACAAGTGTCTATTCGATGAGACCGTGAGGGCTCGACGGACCGCCTAGCCCGTCAGCGGTCACCCACGCGCATTGGGTATATGTCTGCAATCAGTCTTAAGCTGCCGTTCGGCAAGAACGGTCGCGACATCGGCGACGGCGGCGAAAGTCGACTTCCGGATTGCAAGTTTCAGATGCTTGCTTGGGACGACCTTCCCAACATTCGCAATCGCTCATATCAACTCCCCCTGCGCAATCGGCAACGGCCCGGCATCAAATCGCTCAACCGGCGTCAGCTGAATCAGCGCCTTGGCATCCTCAACCGTGCCCTCAAGCCACTGATCGAAGTCTTGCACCTCGAGCAACACCAGCGAGCGCTTGTCCTGCTGGTCGGGTCCGAGGTTCGGGTCGGGCTTGTGCATGCGGCTCATCAGCGGGTGATGATCCGCGTTGAGCGTGAGCATGGTGTAGCTCTCCACGAACTCGCCGGTGGTCTTGTCTGTCCAGGTGTTCCATAGACCCGCCACGCCCCACGGGAGGCCGTCAGCACGGGCAAAGCGCCACCAGACGTTCTTGCCTGTCTCCCAGTTCGGCTCGTCGAATGATTCGGCCGGGATGATGCAGCGCTGGCCGCGCGTCCAGGGGAGCTTGTAGCTCGCCTTGTCGATCAACTCTTCGCTGCGTGCATTGACGGTTGCGTAAGGCAGCTTGGCCGTCTTGGCGAACCAGGGCACCAGCGCCCATTGCCCGACGACGAGCTCGCGCTCGTAGCCCGTCGCATCCTTCGCTCGCCGGATGAACGGGCCCCGCGAGCGCGGAAAAAGCTGACGCGGCCACGTCTCGGTGTTGCGTCGGTCGATTTTCCAGACGCTTTCTATCTCGCGGTCTGTGGCGCTGATGTACCTGGTGCACATCCGTCGCATGCGAACGGCTTGAGTCACTGGGTCGCGGCATGCCGCTGTATTCGATGTTCGGCGCATCGGAAATGCGATGCCAGTCACTATACTGTACAGATGTACAGTATTCCGCCGCTCGCCCTGGAAGCGAGCGTCGATCCCCCCACGCTGCCGCTCCCCACGGTCGAAGGCCGGTTGCGGGCGGGTTTCCCTTCGCCGGCGGACGATTTCGCGATCAAGCGGCAAGATCTCAACGATCTGCTGATCACCCATCCACTGGCGACCTTCTACTGGCGGGTGAGTGGCCAATCGATGGTGGAGGCAGGCATCGGTGACGGTGACTTGCTCGTAGTGAACCGCGCCATCACGCCGGTGCACCGGCACATCGTGGTGGCGCAGGTCGACGGCGACTTCACGGTGAAGTACCTGTACAAGCGCAGCGGCCGCATCAAGCTCATGGCGGCAAACCCGACCTTTCCAGAGATCACCTTCAAGGAAGGCCAGCAGCTCATCGTCTGCGGCGTGGTCACAGCGGCCATCAAGCGCTTCGTCAAGTAGCGAGCCTTGCATGTACGCGCTGATCGACGGCAATAATTTCTATGTGTCTTGCGAGAGGGTGTTTCGCCCGAGCTTGGCGGGCCAGCCGGTGATCGTGCTGAGCAACAACGACGGCTGCGCGATTGCGCGCAGCAACGAAGCCAAGGCGCTCGGCATCGCGATGGGGGCGCCCTGGTTCCAGATCCAGCAGAAGCTGCCGGACGCAGGGGTCGTGGCCTTGAGCGCGAACTTCACGCTCTACGGCGACATGAGCAACCGAATGATGGCGATCGCCGCGGGCCTCGGGCCGGAGCAAGAGATCTACAGCATCGACGAATCATTCATCGACCTGAGCGCGATGGGCGGTGACCTGGTAGCACGCAGCCACCGGGTGCGCGAGCGCATTCTTCAGTGGATCGGCATTCCGTGCGGTATCGGGATCGGGTCGACGAAGACCCTGGCCAAGCTCGCGAACCACATCGCCAAGACCGCGGACCGCAAGCCCGGCAGCTACCCCGCCGAACTGGGGCGCGTATGCAATCTGAGCGCCTTGCCGCAGAGCGACCTCGACGCGGTGCTGGCCGCCACAGAACTCGGCGAGGTGTGGGGCATCGGCCGGCGCATCGGTGCGCAGCTGAGGGAAGCGGGCCTCAGCTCCGTGCTAGATGTCGTGAGGCTCGACCCGGCGATGGTGCGAGGACGCTGGTCGGTCGTTCTCGAGCGCACGGTGCGTGAGTTGCAGGGGCAAGCGTGCGTGGGATTCGAGGACGTGGCACCGGCCAAGAAGGAGATCGCCTGCACGCGCAGCTTCGGGCATCCCGTGACGCAGCTCAAGGAGCTGATAGAAGCCGTCAGCCAGTTCGCAAGCCGTGCGGCGGAGAAGCTGCGGGCGCAGGGCAGCCACGCGGCGCAGGTGCTGGCCTTCATTCACACGAGTCCGTTCCGGCGGCAGGACAAGCAGTACTCGCGCTCGGTCACGGTTCCGCTGCGGCGACCGACAGCCGACACATCGCTGATCGTGCAGGCGGCGGTGGCGGCTGTGAAGGCGGCCTTCAAACCCGGCTTCAACTATTCGAAAGCGGGCGTGATGCTGCTCGACCTGCAGGCGGGCTCTGTGCACCAGGGCGAACTGGCGTTCGACGAAGAGGGGACTGACCGCAGCGCGCTGATGGCGACCGTGGATCGGCTCAACGACCGCTTCGGGCGCGGTGCGGTCGCGCTCGCGAGTACAGGGCAATCGGACGGCCAGCGGGGATGGCGCATGAAGCAGTCGCTCAAGACGCCGGAGTACACGACGCGGTGGGCGGATGTGCCGCGGGTGTTGGCGTAGTGGGTTGGCTGGGCTGCAGATGGCTGCGTTGCAGCGGTAGCCGACATTCAAAAAGTGAACCCAAAGGGTTCACACCGCCACAAAGCAGACGTTCAACAGGCAGCTTCACGAACAACTCAATCAAAGGCGGGTTGTGCTGGTTTAACCACTGGTTGACCGGCGGCAACCCAGGCCTCGTACCCGCCCGCCATCGACACCACATTCAGGTAGCCCATGTTGAGCATGGTGATGGCGGCGAGTGCTGACCGTCCGCTCGTCTTGCAATACAGCAACACATTCATGTCGCGGCGCTCCAACTCGGGAGTACTCGACAGTTTGAATTCGAGCAATCCCCGTGGGACGTTGATAGCGCCTGCCAAGTGTCCAGCGGCGTATTCGTCTGCCTCCCGGACATCAATGATCACCTCGGCCGAGCGAAGGACATCGGGTGCCCGCTCGACAGTCACCTCTGTACAGTGAGCCTTGGCGGCGAGGACCAGATCGTGTGCTGTTTTCATAGGTTGGGCTGGATGTTGATGCGTTGGTGAAGGGTTGGATCCTGCGGCAATCGCTGTGCACAGAGATCAAGGGGACACATTGATGTGTCCCCTTCGCTGCGATCTCAAAACGCAAGAGTTCGCACGCCAGGCTTGAGCAGGTGGGCCGCGATGTCAGCGGGCTTTGCTGGTGTCACGCCAGCCAGCAGATCGGTGGCCTGACGGCCCGTATTCGGCAGGTACAGTGCACACACTTCGATTTTGGCACCTGCTTTGATCAAGCCTTGCAGCATCTGCTGCGGCGTAACGTTGCGCGGCTTCAGACTCGGCATGTTCTGACCAGTGACGGCAATGTCGCCAGCCGCGTCACACAGCAGAACGCGCACGTCGACCTTTTGCTCAAGCGCCTGTCCGGCGAGAACCAGCCCTGCGCCTTGGGCCATGACAGCCCCGGAATGGATAGACACAAACAACTCATCGGCCTGCGCCGCGATGGCGGAGGACAAAAGGACGGCGGCAATTAGGACAACTTTTTTCATGGTTTTTGAAACTCTGATGGTTGATAAAACGAAACGCGGAACGAGGGAACGAGGAAACAAAAGTGAGTGCGAGGTCTCGCGGGTGATGGCAGAAATGAATTCAGGGGGTCTTAATGGCTGAACTAAGCCCCAACGCTGAGCGAAGATCAGTGTCGCTGCGCACTGTGCTGATCTTTGAGATGCGACCGTTTTCAAGGCGTAGCAACGTGGCCACACCAGGCTGGCGGGGCAGATCGGCCACCTGGGTCGCTTCAGCGGCTTCGCGCACCAGGGCGATAGAAAAGGGAAGCTTGCGCAGCTTCGGCAGCGCGAACATGCGCGTGATGGGTGCAGGCATGCCGCTGATGTCGGCAACGTAGACAAGGCCCGTGCGAGCCATCACGCCGGCCGGTTCGGCCGACAGGACGAAGCTGACCATGTCGCTCACCGATTTCTCGCTGGCGATCAGTACCCATCGGGTGCCTGACGGGATAACGACCGGCTTGTCGTGCTGGTCATTGAGCGTCAGTTCGGGCAGCGCCGATCCCTCTGACAGTGGCGCCGCAGTGAGCGGCCCGTGATGAGAGATCAGTGCGGCGCAAAGTACCGTGGCTGCACACATGGTGCGCCATGTGTGCAAGAGCTGGCTATGGGATAAGGCATTCATGTTTTGTCTTGTCGTGGTCGTCAGGGTATAGAGCTGTCAATGGGTGCAGGCTGTGATGTGTGGGGTGTTGATCAGGTGATCGGCCATGTCGGAGAAGGCGCATTCGACGGATGCGCGCAACGCTGGGTCTTCCACCTGTTCGGCCAGCGCCAAGCGCATGCAAAACATCCATTCGTCTCGCATCACCTCATCGATCGCATAGGGTGCATGTCTCATGCGCAGTCGGGGGTGACCCCAATCGTGCACATACAAGGGAGGTCCTCCAAACCAGCCGCTGAGGAACTTGAACAGACTGTCGGCGCTGCCTGACAGGCTCACCGGGTGGAGCTGGCGCACGCGGTGCGCCTCGGGCAATTCGTCCATCAACCGGTAAAACCGGTCCACAAGCCGGTGTAGTGCCAGTGCACCGCCCAAGCGCGGGTAAACGCTGTCGAGCGCTGAATCGGCCGTGAGGCTTGATGTTGTGGTGTCGGCAGAGCCGCAGGAGGTAGTCATGAGGTGTGGACGGATGGCGCCGAAGGGGGAGATGAGAACGCGTTTGCCTCTGCGAAGGGTGCGCGCACACGCGCGAGAAAGGCATCGCGCGTCCCGCCGCCAAACCAGGGATGCCAGCGTCGTTGTTCCAGCACGTTCGACACGACGCGACCTTGCGTGGCGTGGCTGCAGAACAGCAAGGTTTCACCGGGCAAGGCGAATACTTGGCGCGTGGCGCTGTCCCACATCGCCTCAGGCTTGGCCGGCCTGGGTTGGTGCGGGCAGGCATCCACCGACAGCAGATCGCCGCAGAACAGCCGATCGCGCCACAAATAACTCACGCAGCCTGCTGTGTGGCCTGGCGTTGGCATGACACGAAGCAGTTCGTTGCCGAAAACCAGCGCGCTGGTCCCGGCACCCGGTGCGTTCGGTTCGACGGAGCAAGGATGCTGGATGCGTAGCGCTGCGAGCGCATCCAAGGCAGCTGCCTCGCCGGGCAGGAGCGCGTCGTGATCGTGGGTGCGCAGCAACAGGCTCAAATGCAGCTTGTGTTCGTGCAGCATGGCCTTGAGCAGCGACACGTCAGCGCCACGTGGGTCAACCAGCGCGCACTCGCGGGTGTCCAGATCGGCCAGCAGATAGCTCACTGCGCCACTGGCTTCGTCTTGAAGGATTCGAAAGTACATGCCGAGGTCCGGGTGGTGTCTGTCAGTGCGCAGGGCTGGGGCCCGGCTCAAGTCTGTGCGCGCCCACGCTGCCAGGCGAACAGGGGCCAGATGAAGGCTGCAACGGCCCCACCCATGGCCGCAGCGAGCCCAAGGAGGGTGGCCCAGTCCAGCCAGTAGCCCATGTCGGACAGCGTGGAACGCAGCGACCCTGGCACCAGCATGAAAGCGGCGACTGCAGCGCCCCCCCCGATGAGAAA
Organism: Gammaproteobacteria bacterium; assembly: GCA_018820395.1. Taxonomy (GTDB): domain Bacteria; phylum Pseudomonadota; class Gammaproteobacteria; order Burkholderiales; family Burkholderiaceae_C; genus Variovorax. The sequence goes on from JAHJOG010000190.1 coordinate 48,498, forward strand.
CGCAGGCAGCAAACCAGCGCGCCAGTGGGCGCCAGCAGTTCGCCAGGCCGTGCCCATCAGCGCCAGCCAGGCCAAGGCTGCAACCAGCAGCAGCGGCCAGACACCCAGCGCAATTTCCCAGACGATGTTCAGCATCAGCCAGATTTCATACATGGTCGGTCTCCTTGATTTTTTGGGTTGAAGCGAAGGGGGCTCAGACCCGGCCTTTGAGCACCGCCACGTAGGCAGGTTTGAGCATGCGCACCTTCATCAACCACGCGAAGAAACTGTCTCGCAGCGGCTCGATGACCGGCAGCGTTGGGGTGAGCCTGCCTTCGTAGTCGAACTCGATCAACATCGCCGAGCCTTCGCGCGTGATCAGCGGGCAGGAGGTGTAGCCGTCAAAGGTCTCGCTGGCCTGGCGCCCAGCAATCGCCTCCACCAGGTTGTGCACCACCAGCGGCGCACTCTTTTTCACCGTGGCGGCCGTCTTTCCGCGCGGAGTGCCGTTGATGTCGCCAATGCCGAACACGTTGGGAAACCGGCGGTGCTGCAGCGTGGCCTTGTCCACCTCCAGCCAGCCACCAGCGGCAAACGGGCCTTCCTTCCAGGCCAGCTCGCTGTTCTTCACCGCATCGGGCGCGCGCATGGGCGGCACCACATGGATGAAGTCGTAAGGCATTTCCTGGGTCTCGCCTTCGGGCGACGAGAACGTGGCTCGGCGCGCGCCGATGTCGATGGCCGTGAGCTTGCGGGAGAACTCCACGTCGATGTCCAGCGCCTTCCAGCGCTCGAGCACGTTGTCGTTGACCACCTTGACACCGAACACATTGCCCAGCGCCGACTGAAAGCCGATCTTCGAGACTCCCAGCGTGCCCGCCTTGAGCAGCCGGTCGCGCAGCATGAAGGTCATCTTCAGCGGCGCACCCGCGCATTTGAGCGGTGTGGCGGGCAGCGTCATCACGGCGTCGCCACCTTTGGCCGTGAAGGCCTGCATGGCCGCCCAGGTGGCTTGCGCGGCCTCGGGGCCGGGGTAGACGCTGGTGAGACCTCCGCGCCCGATGGCGGCCACATCCATGCCGGCGATCTGCGCAAAGTCCAAGTGCACACCGGTGGCCACCACCAGAAAGTCGTAGGGGATGCGCTGTCCGCCTGCGGTGATGACGGTGTTGGCCACGGGGTCGAAGCTTGCCACCATGTCCTTCACCCGTTCGACGCCGGCGGGTTGAAAGTCGGCGTTGCGGTCGCGCACCTTGGACACCGGCCACACACCGGAGGCCACCAGGGTGTATCCCGGCTGGTAGTTGTGTTCTTCCTTGCGGTCGACGATGGTGATCTTTGCGCCGTCGAGCATCTGCGCCAGTCGGTTGGCCACCGCAATGCCGCCCAGCCCGCTGCCGGCAATGACGATGCGCGCGCTGGTCTTGACGGCGGCGCGGGCGGGCGATGGTGCGGTGGCGCCGGCCACCAGGGGTGCTGCCGCCAGGGCTTGCAGCCAGCGCCTGCGCGCCGGGTCCATGGGGGGGGCGGTCCGTGGGTTCTTCATGCTTGTCTCCATCTTTTGGGGGGTGATTGACGCGGAAGTGGTTTGTCGCAAGCTCGGACGCTTGTCTGTGTTGCGGCGGTCAGGTCTTCAGCACCCAGCGCAACACCATGGCGACGGCCAGCAGCGCGGAGATGCTCGCGGCCCAGATGCCGACCATCCAGAGCAGCCGGTTCCACAGGGGCGGCAGCGGTTCGTCGGTGCGCCGGGTGTCGATGGCCGGCCAGTGCGGCAGAGGGGTTTTCATGCGTGGTACCCGTCAGCGTTGACCTTGCCGCGGAACACCCAGTACGACCAGGCCGTATAGCCCAGGATCATGGGCAGCACGAAGGCCGTGCCCCAGAGCATGAAGACCTGGCCGCTGCGGTCGGTGGCCGCGTCCCAGATGGTCACGGCGCCGGGCACGACGTACGGGAACACGCTGATGCACAGGCCCACGAAGCTCAGCAGGAAGATGCCCAGCGTGAGCAGGAAGGGCGCGGTCTCATGGCCGGCCTTGAGGCTGCGCACAAAGGCCACGCTGGCCAGAGCCACCAGCACCGGCACCGGAGCCACCCACAGGGCGTTGGGCCAGTTGAGCCAGTTGCTGAAGTAGTCGGCGCTCAGAAAGAGGGTGGCGACGCTCACCGCCCCGATGGCCGCCAGCGTGGCGCCACCCAGCCACCAGGCCATGGCGCGTGCCTGGCGTTGCAAGTTGCCTTCGGCTTTCATCACGAGCCAGGTGGAGCCGAGCAGCGCATAGGCCACCACCACGCTCACGCCGGTGAGCAACGAGAAGGGCGTGAGCCAGTCCCACCAGCCACCGGCGTACGCCCGCTCGCTGATGGCCACACCTTGCAGCAGCGCGCCCAGGATCACGCCTTGCGAGAACGCGGCCAGCAGCGATCCGCCGGTGAACGCGAAGTCCCAGAAGCCGCGGTGGGCCGGGTCGCGCCAGCGGAATTCAAACGCCACACCGCGGAACACCAGGGCCAGCAGCATGGCGATGATGGGCGCATACAGCGCGGAGAAGATCAGGCCGTAGGCCAGTGGAAAGGCCGCGAGCAGGCCACCGCCGCCCATGACCAGCCAGGTTTCGTTGCCGTCCCACACCGGCGCGATGCTGTTCATCGCGGTGTCGCGGTCGTGGCCCACCTTGAAGGTGTTGAACAGGATGCCGATGCCGAGGTCGAAACCGTCGAGCACCACGTAGATGAAGACAGCCACCACGATGATGAGGGCCCAGATGACAGTCAGGTCGATGTTCATGTGCTTCCCCTTATTCGGTGGCCAGGGCGTCGGGGCGCAGCGCCACGGCGGGCGTGGTGCCCGCGGCGCGCGCAGGGATGTTGGGCGGTGCCGACTCGTGCACCACCGGCGGCTTGGCCATCAGCTTCAGGATGTAGAGCACACCGGCGCCGAAGACCGCGAAGTACACGACCACAAAGGCCACCAGCGAGGCCGCCACGGCGGGTGCTGCCAGCGGCGAAGCCGAATCGGCCGTGCGCATCAGGCCCTGGATGGTCCAGGGCTGGCGACCGACCTCGGTGGTGATCCAGCCTGCGAGCACCGCGATCAGGCCCGAAGGGCCCATGGCCAGCGCGAAGCGGTGCAGCCACTTCCATTCGTACAGGCGGCCGCGGGCACGTGCCCACAGGCTGAGCATGCCCAGCCCGGCCATCAGAAAGCCCAGGCCGACCATGATGCGGAACGCCCAGAAGACCATGCCCACCGGCGGATGGTCGGCCACCGGCACGGTGTCCAGGCCCTGCATGGGCGCGTTGAGGTCGTGCTTGAGGATCAGCGATGAGAGCTTGGGGATCTCCACCGCGTAGTCGACCCGTCCTTCGGCGCTGTTGGGGATGCCGAACAGGATCAGGGGTGCGCCCTCCGGGTGGCTCTGGTAGTGACCTTCCATGGCCATCACTTTCACCGGCTGGTGCTCCAGCGTGTTGAGCCCGTGCAAGTCACCCAGAAAAATCTGCAGCGGCGCCACGATGGCCGCCATCCACATGGCCATGGAGAACATGAGGCGGGCGCGCGGGTTGGCGCGGTCTTTCAGCAGGTGCCAGGCGCCCACCGCACCCACCAGGAAGGCGGTGGTGAGGTAAGCGGCCGAGAGCGTGTGCACCAGCCGGTAGGGAAAGCTGGGGTTGAAGATGATGGCCAGCCAGCTGCCGGCCGAGATGAACTGCCCGTTGGCGTTGATCGCGTAGCCGGCGGGGGTCTGCATCCAGCTGTTGACCGAGAGGATCCAGAACGCCGAGACAAAGGTGCCCAGGGCCACCATCAGCGTGGCGGTGAAGTGCAGCTTCTTGCCCACGCGGTTCATGCCGAACAGCATCACGCCCAGGAAGCCGGCTTCGAGGAAGAAGGCCGTCAGCACCTCGTAGGCCATCAACGGGCCGATGATCGGGCCGGCCTTGTCGGAGAACACCGCCCAGTTGGTGCCGAACTGGTAGGACATCACGATGCCCGAGACCACGCCCATGGCAAACACCAGCGCGAAGATCTTGATCCAGTAACGGAACAGGTTCATGTAGTCCTCGCGACCGGTCTTGAGCCACAAGCCTTCGAGCACCGCGAGGTAGCTCGCCAGGCCGATGGTGATGGCGGGAAACAGGAAGTGAAAACTCACCGTGAACGCGAACTGGATGCGCGCCAACAGAAGAGCGTCGGGCAGGTCAGACATCGGTGGATTCCTTGGTTCGGAGAAGTGGCAGACGCCTTTCACTGATCAAGACGCGTGCCACCGGCTGCCAGCTGAAAAAGTCGAATGAATTCAAGCGTCCTCGCGCGCAGCGCGGCCCGACTGCCAGCTGGAATCCCGGTTTTGTCTGCCAAAGTAGGCGGTTGTCTGCCAAACTGGCAGACTGGTTTGGCAGCAAGTTGCCGCAACCCGCCGCTGGACGCCTGTGCAACGTTCCCGAAAGACCTATCCGATGGCCCATGTGTTGCCTGAACTGCTCTCGTACCTGGAAAGCCTGTCCGAGCCGCACATCCTGCTGGACCGCCAGTACCGCATCCTGGCCGCCAACGCGGCTTACCGCAGCCAGTTCAGCCCGCGCGCCTCGGTGATCGGGCGCACCTGCTACGAGGTGTCCCACCACTTCAGCGTCCCCTGTGACCAGGCTGGCGAAAGCTGCCCTCTGGCGCGTGCGCGCGAATCGGGTCAGCGCGAGCGCGTGCTGCACCTGCACCACACTCCCCAGGGCGAGTCGTACGTGAACATCGAGCTGGTGCCGCTGCTGGATGCGACCGGCGAGCAGGCGTACTACGTGGAAAAGATGGAACCCTTGCGCGTGGCCCAGGGCCGGCCTGCCGGCCAGGGCCTGGTGGGCCGTTCGCCGGCCTTCCAGCGCATGCTCGAGCTTGTGGCGCGGGTCGGGCCTTCGCAGGCCAGCGTGCTCCTGCTCGGCGAGTCGGGCACCGGCA
>JAHJOG010000191.1 GCA_018820395.1 Gammaproteobacteria bacterium
ATCCTGGTCACGCTGCCCGAAGTGACGCCCGTGTCGCAAGCGGCTGCGTTGCAGGAAGACCTGCGCCGCGCCAGCATCGAGCCCTATGCCTGGGTGCTCAACAAGAGCGTGTTGGCCGCGGGCACCAAAGACCCGTTGCTTACTGCCCGGCTGACCGGCGAGCGCAAGCAACTGGCGCGCATGGCCAGCGGCCTCGCCAAACGCATCTTCACCTTGCCCTGGTTGACCGTGCCGCCCATCGGCTTCGCGGAACTGTCCAGGCTGGTCGTCAAGCGGTCTCGTGCCGAGCCGGCTCACGCCTGATGAAACGGTTGTGAATCGGGGGAATCTTCACGGTTTTCGCGCCGTGTAGCCGGAAGCGATTGCACGCTTGGCCGCTTTGCCTTTCATGATCCACCTTTGCCCCCCCCGCGAAGGTGACTCATGGCCGTTCTCATGCCCTCGCTCAGCACCTGTGTCGCCCGCATGACGTCCGGCGAACGGCGTCTGGCGGAGCGCTTGCAACAGAAGCTCGACGAGGACTACCTGCTCTGGTTCGATGTGCCCATCGGCCCCAAGCAGTGCCATCCCGACTTCGTCGTGTTGCACCCGCGCCGCGGATTGCTGATCCTCGAAACCAAGGATTGGCGGCTGGACACGATCCGCACGGCATCGCGCAACGACTGGATGATCGCCCCCGACGGCGTGCCCAAGAGCGTGGCCAACCCGATCGAGCAGGCGCGCCAGCACACCCTGCAAGTGGTCGACGCGCTCAAACGCGACGCACAGCTCATCCAACACGATGGCAAGTGGCAAGGCATGCTCACCTTTCCCTGGAGCTACGGCGTCGTCTTCACGCGCATCACGCGCAAGCAGTTCGAGGTCGCGGGCCTCGGCAATGCCATCGAGCCCCATCGCGTGATCTGCTCCGACGAGATGCTCGACGATGCCGAGCCCGAAGCCTTTCAGTCGCGGCTGTGGGACATGTTTCCGCAACTCATGCGCGGCACGCTGTCGTTGCCGCAGATCGATCGCGTTCGTTGGAACCTCTTCCCTGAAGTCCGCGTGCCCGAACAGGGCGCGCTCTTCGACGACACCGACGAGGCCGCCGCCATTCCAGACTTCTTGCGCGTGATGGATCTGCAGCAAGAACAGTTGGCGCGAAGCCTGGGCGACGGCCACCGGGTGATTCACGGCGTTGCCGGGTCGGGCAAGACGATGATCCTCGGCTACCGCGCGGAGTACATCGCCAAGGCCGCGACCGACGTCCACAAACCCGTGCTCATCCTTTGCTACAACGAGCCGCTGGCCGTCAAGCTGCACGTCGCCATGCGAGCCAAAGGCCTCGAAGGGCGAGTGCACGTCCGGCACTTTCACAAGTGGTGCCGAGACCAGTTGGTGGCCTTCGGGCAGCCGCTGCCGCGCAACGACCTGCCCACCGGCGAGAAGATGGAACAGATGGTGCGCAGCGTCATCGAGGGCGTGGACCGCCGGATGATTCCTTCCGGGCAATACCTCGCCGTGTTGGTGGACGAGGGCCACGACTTCGCGCCCGAATGGCTCAAGCTGATCACCCAGATGGTCGACCCCACTACCAACAGCCTGCTGCTGCTCTACGACGACGCGCAGAGCATCTACGACAAGCGACGCGGCAAGCCCTTCAGCTTCAAGAGCGTCGGCGTTCAAGCGCAGGGGCGCACCACGATCCTGAAGATCAACTACCGCAACACGCGGCAAATCTTGCAGGCCGCGAGTGCGATGGCCACCGAGCTGCTGCAGCCGCAGGACCGAGACGACGACGGCGTGCCCGTTCTTCATCCCATCAGTTGCGGGCGCGACGGGTCGGAGCCCATCGTCATCGACTTACCCAGCACCCGCGCGCAGGCCGATCGAATTGCCGAGCTGATGGCCAGCGCACACAACGAAGGCCACGCCTGGTGCGACATGGCCGTGCTCTGCCGAAGCTGGGCGCTGATGGACGAATGCTCGAAAGCCTTGGGCCGCCGCCGCTTGCCACACAAGGTCCGCAAGGAGGCCCGAGATTTCGACCCCGCCGCCGACACCATCAAGGTGATGACGCTGCACGCGAGCAAGGGGCTGGAGTTTCCCGTGGTCGCCGTCCTCGGAGCACGCCAAGCCGTCGCGGGGCAGGAGGCGCTCGGCAAGAACGACGGCGATGCTCTGGAAGAGATGCGGCTGTTCTACGTCGGTGCGACGCGCGCCACGTCGCAGCTGATCGTTGCCAATGCCATTCGGCAGTGACCAAGACATACCTGCTCATCGACCTTCAGAACCGGCACCCCACGCCGGAACAGGTGACGTCGTGGCTCGGTGAAAACGGGGAAGCCTGGATATTCTTTGGTGAACAGGAGATCGGGCAACTCGGGCAGTACATGGAACTGGGAAGCCAAGTCTCACTCGTCGACGTTTCGAAGCCTGGAAAAAACTCACTCGACTTTCATCTGGTGCTTTATTTGGGCTATTTGGTCGGCAGGCGCGAGCCTCGTGCGCGCTTTGTGATCCTTTCAGAAGACCGCGGCTACGACGTCGCAGTGGTTCACGCCCGTTCGAAAGGATTTTGCGTGGATCGGGTAGACACACTTGACCTGGGTCCAGTGCGAAACGACGTGAACGCCACGCAGATCGAAGCGGCAATGCATTTGCAGGCCACGACCGGCAATGGACTATCGGTCGCGTCATCCTCGGCCCGAGCAAAGAAAGCCAAGACCGTCGACGAAGTTCACGCCGCAATGCTCAAGGTTTTGGTTAGTCCGTCGAAGCCCAAGACTCTGGCCGCCTTGCGTAACCACATTGAATCTCGCTTCGGTCCTGATTCCGTTCCAGCAAAGGTCGAGCAGGTCCTTGCCTGTCTCCAGGCTGCGGGTGCTCTAAAAATCGTCGACGGGGTTCTGCGGTATCCAAGCCCCGCAGTCCCCGAAGTGTCTGGAGCCCTCGGTTTCGCGCGCGCGGTCATGTGAATGAAGCAAATTCTTGCGACGCCAGCCATCGAACCCGCTGAGCGAGCAACATCCCGGCTGCCGGCAGAGCCGGCCAAACAGTCATCACAACAGGAGGAAGAATGAACGCAAATATGGTCACCTCGGCGCTGCAGTTGCCCGGGTGGGACATCGTCGACAACGTAGGCATCGTCAGAGGCATCGTGGTGCGCTCGCGCTCGATCGTCGGCAACTTCTTCGGCGGCCTGCAAACCATCCTGGGCGGCAACATCACCGTCTACACCAGCATGTGCGAGAGGGCCCGCAAGGACGCTTACGACATCATGTGCAGGCAGGCCGAACTCCACCGCGCCAATGCCATCGTCGCCATGGAATACGACACCACCGAAATCATGCGCGGCGTGACCGAAGTCCTCTGCTACGGCACCGCCGTCATCGTGCAAAAGAGGACGGCATGAAGCTCATGCTGTACACCGGCCTCGCGCTGGTTCTTGCCGCGATTGCCGCCGCACTGCTTCAGCTGTGGGCGACGCCTTGGACGCCGGAGTTATTTTTCAAGCTCGAAGTGACGATCGGCGGGATCGTGGCCGCGATCGTTGCGGTGTGGTTTGTTTGCAGGGAAGACAGTGAGTTTCGGGATCAGGCTAAGACGAGGCTTGATGAGTAGGGTGGCTGAAGCGCTGCGCGGCAGCAGCAGTCGAGACCACGGAATGACGGCTACAGACTGGTTGCGGACGTTCGCGGATTGATAGCAATCGCCACGCTCAGCCTGATTGCAGACGCAATCTACTACTCATCGAGCGGCCGCAGTGCATCAGTTGCCAGCCGCGCCAAACGCGTCGAAGGTAGCCTCAGGCTGGCTATCAAATCGCTCGTAGAAGTACTGCGAACTTCAGCTTGCGGCCCATTCTTCGCGAGGCTGTGTATTGGGAGGTTTGATCATCAAGGAGAAGGTGTTCGATTTGGCTGAGTCAACCTGCTCAGGTCGAAACCTGCGGCGGCCGCACGGTCCAAGATGGCTGACCAAGGCTGTGACCCCGCTTGCGATAACGCCCATAGAGTCGCCGAACGCATGCCGCTCCGACAGTAAGCAAGCACCGGTGCAGGCAGCTCGTTCAGCATGGCCGCGAACGCCTGCCCCTTTTCTTGGGTGACTCGGCCCGAGACGACTGGCAAATATGCCAAGGTCAGACCAGCCTTGTCGGCTGCGTCGGCCAGATCGCGTTGGTTGACCTGGTCAGCGCTTTCTCCGTCTGGACGATTGCAGATCACTGATTTAAAGCCGGCGCGAACAATTTCAGGCAGGTCGGAGGGTGAGATTTGTCCTGTCACCGACAGCGTTTCTGACAGGGTGGAAACGTTCAAATCCATCACGTCAGGCTCCTGCGCACAGGGCGCCGTCAATACGCTCGAAGAGCAAAAGCCAGGGGGTGAAGTTTTTTTTCGAACACACGTCATGGCTCATTCCTTCTCGCCGAGACAGAATTGTTCGTACAGCACCTTCATCAATGCCAGCGCCTTGGGGCTGCTGAGAGCGTAGAAAACGCTCTTGCCATCGCGGCGGGTGCTCACCAACTCTTCGTCCCTCAGCACGGTGAGCTGTTGCGACAGCGTGGGCTGAACGATGCCGAGCAATTCTTCCAGTTCCCCCACACGCCTCTCGCCCTGAGACAGTTGGCACAGGATCAGGAGTCTGTCCGGGTTGGCCAGCACCTTCATCAGCCGGCAGGCGCGCCCTGCAGCTGGCTGCATTTCTTCCAGGTCCATCACATTGGTTTTCACTGACTTTTCTTCCCGGGTCATGTCGATGACCCCACGTGGATTGAGTTCGATGGCTGAATATATTGACAGACATTCTATTTATCAACATATTGTTAGTTACTTATCTATAGGAGTCTTTCATGGCATCTGTTTCGGCCACTCCCTCTGCCAACCCCCAGGTCCACGGCCTGTTCGATCCCGCCTCCTGGACCGTCACCTACGTCGTGCACAACGGCCCGGGCAGCGAAGCCGCCGTCATCGATTCGGTGCTCGACTACGACCCGAAGTCGGGCCGCACACGGCACACCTCCGCCGACCAGGTGATTGACTACGTGCGCGCTCACGACCTGAAGGTGAAGTGGATTCTGGAAACCCACGCCCACGCCGACCACCTCTCGGCCGCGCCGTACCTGCGCACGCAACTGGGCGGGCAGATCGGCATCGGCGGCCACATCACCCGCGTGCAGAAGGTGTTCAAGGGCGTCTTCAACCTGGAGCCCGGCTTCAAGCAGGATGGCTCGCAGTTCGACCACCTGTTCCAGGAGGGCGAGACCATCCCGCTGGGTGCCTTGTCGGGCGAGGTGATGTTCGTGCCCGGCCACACCCCAGCCTGCGCGGCCTACCGCTTTGGCGACGCGGTGTTTGTGGGTGACACGCTGTTCATGCCCGACGTGGGCACGGCGCGCTGCGACTTCCCCGGCGGTGACGCCCGCGCGCTCTACGCCTCCACCCGCAAGCTGCTGAGCCTGCCGCCCGACACCCGGCTGTTCATGTGCCACGACTACCCGCCCACCGACCGGCCGGTGGCCTTCGAGTCCACGGTGGCAGAACAACGCGCGGAAGACAACGGCGTGGCCTACCTGAAGATCCCGCTAAACGCGCTCTGATCACCTTTCATGGCGCGTTACCCCATGGAACTCAGACCTCTCCTGATGGAGTCCTTGCGCTCGGGCACCATCGCCTCGCTGGCCATCGTGCCACTGGCCCCGATGTTCAAGGCGGCGGGTCTGCGCATCGGCCACTATGGGCCAAAGTTCGCCGGGCTGTACGCCAACGACCCCCAGCCCTGGCTGCTGTTTGTGCAGCACATCGTGATCGGCTGGATCTCGGCGCTGCCTTTGCTGCTCGTCCTGGTGAGCACTCAGGCCCGGCGCTGGCCTCTGCTGGCCGGCGCCGCGTATGGAGCGGCCTACTACGTGATCATCAACTCGCTGGCTTTGCCGATCTATTTCAAGGACCCGCTTCCCTGGCAACTGGGCGCCTCCACCGTGCTGCCCAGCCTCATCGGGCATGTCATCTTCGGCGCTGTGATCGGCCTGACATCCCGGCATTTTGTGACCCGCACCAACCCGCGATGGGTTGTGACGTGAGGCGGGTCGAGTGACCGGCTGCCCATGAGCATGGTGCTTGGGGCAGCGGCCGTGCTGGGCGGCGTCTGGGCACTTCGCCAGTTGGCCCACAGAGGCATCGTGCGCGGCTTGCGCGCGACGCGATTGCCCCATGCTCCCATGGACGACGCGTTTGGCTTGACCCCGGAACGGGTTCGGCAAGTCCATGTCCCTACTGCGGGTGGCAAACACCTGGTCGCCTGGTTGGTGTCACCACTGAAAGCCGGAACTGCGCCGGCACCTGCGGTGCTGGTCATGCACGGCTGGGGCGCAAACGCTTCCATGATGGGACCCGTAGTGCCACCGCTGCACGCCGCAGGATTTGCCGTGCTGCTGCTGGACGCCCGGTGCCATGGGCACAGCGACGATGAGACGTTCACCTCGATGCCGCGTTTTGCCGAAGACATTGCCGCTGGTCTCGCATGGCTCAAGCTCCAACCCAACATCGCCGCTGACCGCGTCGCGTTGCTGGGCCACTCGGTGGGAGCAGCGGCAGCGTTGCTGCACGCCGCACATCACGACGACGTCGGCGCTGTGGTCAGCCTGTCGGCGTTTGCCCATCCCGCCGAGGTGATGCGCCGCTTCATGGCAGAGAAGCGGGTCCCATACGGGCTGCTGGGCTGGTATGTGATGCGGCATGTGCAGCGGGTGATCGGCGTCACTTTTGACGAGATTGCTCCACTGGGAACGTTGCCTGCCGTGCGCTGTCCCATTCTCTTGGTGCATGGTGTGCAGGACCGCACCATTCCGGTGGAAGATGCTTACCGTCTGCTGGCAACATCGAGTAACGCGCGTCTGCTGTTGGTGGAGGGAGACCACGACCTGCGCGAAGCCATGGCACCCCACGCGCACGCCCTGGTGAGCTTTTTGCATCTCGCATTTGAACCGCCCACGCCCGCTCCCAGACCCGGAGCCGACTGAATCCATGTTGTCTTTGTCCCTAGGCCCAATTGCCCTGCCACTGGCGCCTGTGCTCCTGTTGATTGCGATCTGGGGAAGTTCGTGGCTCGCCAGCCGACTCGCTCGCATGGGCGCGGACAAGGCACCGGTAGAACAGGCGGGACGCACGGTGACCCACGCGGCACCCACAGCCTGCCCCCCGTTCAACTGGTCCGGATTGAGGACGCACGGGTCCCCGACTTCCAGCAACACCAAGGCTTCACCCTTCGCGAGGTGCTGCTGGACAGCGGGTCCTCGCTCGGACAAACCATCGGATCACGCGGTCTGCCCATCACGCTCTTCTTTGATGCCAAGGGCAGACAAGTCGATGCACATTTCGGCAGCCTCAACGCCGCCGCGCTGGAGAGCCGCCTGCGCCCACTGCGACCCTCCCCCTGATGAGCACGCCTAACCAGAACATGACCTCGAAAAACACCCCAGCGTTCAGCGATCCATCCAACACCTGGAATCAGCGTTTCGCCGCACCCGGCTTCCTGTTCGGCGCCGAGCCCAATGGATGGTTGCGCGAGCATGCCCACGTCTGGGCACCAGGCGAGCGGGTTCTGTGCGTGGCCGATGGCGAAGGTCGCAACAGTGTCTGGTTGGCCGAACAAGGGCTGAAGGTCGATGCATTCGACATCGCGGCAATCGGCGTGGCCAAAGCCCGGGAACTCGCGGCGCAGCGGGGCGTGACGGTCAACTTCTCAGTGGCCGACTGTGACGCCTACGCTTGGCCAGACGCTGCCCTAGACGGGGTTGCGGCCATCTTCGTGCAGTTTGCCGATCCGGACTTGCGCGCGCGCCTGTTTGCCAACATGGTTCGCTCCCTGAAACCCGGCGGATGGCTCGTGCTTCAAGGCTACACACCCCGGCAGCTGGACTACCGCACAGGGGGGCCGCCCTTGGTGTCGCACCTCTACACAGAATCCTTGTTGCGGGAAGCCTTTGGAGAGCTCGACATCGACACCTTGCGCGAATACGAAGCCGAGCTGGCCGAGGGCAGCGGTCACCATGGCCGCTCTGCGCTGATCGGCATGGTCGCGCGTCGCCTGTGAGAACGGAGGACCGACATGAGTGATAACGGTGTGCAACGCATGCTGGGCAGCGTCCTGGTGGCCTTGCAGTTCGGGTTGATCGTGCTGCTGGCGTGGCTTGGATTGCCTTCATTCTTGTCGGACCAGGCGCCAGCCGGTGCCTGGGCTACATCAGCCGTGGGCGCGCTCGTGGGGATCTGGGCAGTGTCCACCAACCGGCCGGGCAACTTCAACATCAGGCCTTCCCCGCGCGCCGGTGCGCGCCTGGTCCAGCAGGGCCCCTACCGATGGATCCGCCACCCGATGTACACCGCAGTGATGGCGTGTGGCTGTGCAGCCGCATGGGCCAGCACAACCTGGCTGGCCTGGCTGGCCCTCGGTGCGCTGGTTGCCGTGCTGGTCAGCAAGGCGGTGCTGGAGGAGCGCTGGATGCTTCTGGTGCACCCAGGCTATGCGACCTACCGACGGGACACGCGCTGGTTTCTGCCGTGGATCGCCTAGCCTCGCGGTACGGCGTCCAGCCTGCAGCGATAAGTCTCCACGCCTCGAACCCGATCCAAGCCTCCGTTTCACATCAACCATGATCCCCATACAGACACACTCCGCCTGGCGCGGCACCTCCGACTGCAGGTCGTGTGCCGTGCGTGAGGTCGCCTTGTTCTCCAACCTCACCGAGGAGGACTTTGCCCTCATCCACGCCCCCATTGACGACCTGGCGTACCGGGCGCACCAGGTGCTTTTCAACGAGGGTGACGCTGCGGGTGGCATCTTCACGCTGCGCTCCGGCATGCTCAAACTTTCCCGGATCACGGGTGACGGGCGCCGACGCATCCTGCGCTTGCTGCGTCCGGGCGATGTGGTCGGCCTGGAGGCGCTGGCCACCGGCCGCTACGACAGCGAGGCGGCCGCGCTGACCGATGTGACGCTGTGCCGCATTCCCACCGAGGTGATCCACAAGCTCAACCTGAACTCGCCGCGCATGCACGCAGGCCTGCTCGACAAGTGGCAGAAGGCGCTGCGCGAAGCCGACGACTGGCTGGCCTCGATCAACTTCGGCACCGCACAACAGCGGGTCTGCCACTTCATCCTCAAGATGCGCCACACCACCGACCCGGCCTTCGTCACGCTGTTCTCGCGCGAGGACATGGGAGCCATGATGGACCTGAAGCAGGAGACGGTGAGTCGCGAGATTTCGGCGCTGGTGAAAACCGGTGCCCTGCAGCCAGTGGACAAACTGGGCCGTCTGTACCGCATCTTGGACGAATCACTGCTGCAACCGGGCTCCAACCTTTGAAGCAGTGCCGCCCGAGACTATCGGCGGCATAGCACAAGACAACCGCTGACATGATCCATGTCATGAGCGGTGCTCCGTGGAGGTTCGACACTGACCCATCGAACAAGCCAACAGCTGTTCGGTTGATTCTTCAACCTTCCAACGGAGTCCCTCATGGAAAACGCATCGAACTCAAGCTTTCCCCGCCTCAATGAAGCCGCACCGGCATTCAAGGCGAACACCACCCATGGCGAACGCAGCCTGGACGACTACAAGGGCAAGTGGCTGATCCTGTTCTCACACCCGGCCGACTTCACGCCGGTCTGCACTACCGAGTTCATCGCCTTCGCCAAAGCGTCGGACACCTTCAAGGGCATGAACTGCGAATTGCTGGGCCTGTCCATCGACAGCATCTACTCGCACCTGGCCTGGATGCAGAGCATCAAGAACAGCTTCGGCGTGGAGATTCCTTTCCCGATCATCGACGACATCAAGATGGATGTGGCGCGTGCCTACGGCATGATCCACCCGGGTGCGGCCGACACGCAGGCCGTGCGCGCCACCTTCTTCATCGACCCTGAAGGCAAGCTGCGCGCCATGGTGTATTACCCCATGAGCAACGGCCGCTCGATCGACGAATTCGTTCGTCTGCTGACAGCCATGCAGACCAGCGACGCCCACAAGATCGCCACCCCCGAAGGCTGGACGCCTGGCTGCGACGTCATCGTGCCGCCACCCAAGACCCCGGCCGCGATCGAAGCGCGCAAGGGCGAGGGTTACGCCATGAAAGACTGGTACTTCTCGACCCGCAAGCTCTGACCTTGGTAACCCGGGTTCCGTGCTTCAAGCCGCGTCGGGGTCGTCACCGATCTCGCGCAGCTTGCGGTAGAGCGACCGCTCGCTGATCCCGAGTTTTTTCGCCAGTTCGGCGCGGCTGCCGCGGTGGGCCTTGAGCTGGGCCTGCAGTGCGGCACGCTCGACGCTTCGCAATGAAGACTCCGCGCCGGATGCTGTGGCCTCCGGCGCTTCTGCGCGTTGCAATGCCACCGGCGAAGGCCTCGCGTCGGTACCCAGTGCCCGCTCCACATGCACGGGCTCGATGCGGTGGCCGTCGGCCAGCAAGGCAGCACGCTCCAGCACATTGCGCAGCTCGCGCACATTGCCTGGGAACGGGTAGCGCTGGAGCAAGGCCAGCGTGTCTGCAGACAGGCTCAGACGCCGTTGCGGCGCCACCCGATCGAGCAGCGCCGCCGCCAGCAGCGCAATGTCGTCTCCTCGTTCCCGCAGGGCTGGCAGGGCAATGGGGAAGGTGCTGAGCCGGTAATACAGGTCTTCGCGAAAGCGCCCGTCGGCCACCATGGCCTTGAGGTCGCGGTGGGTGGCCGAGACCACGCGCACGTCGGTGCGCCGCAGCTCGTTGCTGCCCACGCGGCGGTAGGTGCCGCTCTCCAGCAGGCGCAGCAGCTTGACCTGCATGGCCAGCGGAATGTCCCCCACCTCGTCAAGAAACAGCGTGCCGCCGCTGGCGGCCTCCACCAACCCGGGCTTGCTGGTGTTGGCGCCGGTGAAGGCACCCCGCTCGTGGCCGAACAACTCGCTCTCGAACAGGTTCTCGGGCAGGCTCGCACAGTCGACCACCACCAGTGGGTGGGCTGCGCGCGGGCTGGCATCGTGCACCGCCTGCGCTACCAGTTCCTTGCCGGTGCCCGACTCGCCGAGCAGGAGCACGCTGGCCTGCG
>JAHJOG010000192.1 GCA_018820395.1 Gammaproteobacteria bacterium
CCGATCCTGACCGGCACCGTGCAGAACCTCGACAGCGCGACTCGAACCTTCCGGCTCGGTGCCCTGGTGATCGCCTACGGCGGCGCGATCGTGAACGACGGTCTCGGAGGTACGTCCCTGGCCAACGGCACCTTCGTGCGGGTCCGTGCCGATGCCGTGCAGCTGCCCGGGCGCCTGACGGCGGCGCGCATCGACCGCTGGTATCCCGTGCCGCTCGCCGAAGGATCGACAGTGCAGCTCGCGGGCGTGATCACCGGCTACACGGGGCTCGCCTCGTTGCGTGTCCTGGGCATCCCGGTCGACGCGTCGGCAGCGCAGATCACCGGCGGGCCGCCCGGTTCGGTGGGCAATGGCGTGAAGGTGGAGGTCGGCGGAAGAGTGGTCGGACGCGTGTTGCGGGCCACCAAGTTCAAGATCAAGCAAGTGCCTGGTACGGGCGGCCCGTCGTCGTTCGCGCTGATCGGCAACGTCGGCAACTTCCGCTCGTCCGCGAGTTTCCGCGTGCGCGGGCAGCCCATCGATGCGAGCGGGCCGGGCGTGACCTTCAGCAACGGCAGCGCATCGAACCTGGGCAACGGCGTGCGGGTGAGCGTCGAAGGGGCCCAGGTGGTCGACGGCGTGTTGATCGCGACGCGCGTCGCCTTCGAGTAGCGAAGCATGGTGGCGCGCGCCGGGCGCCCGCCCGCGCGAGCGCGCGCGGCGACTCAGTCCAGACTGGGCTCTGCGCGCTCTTCGAGCGGCGCCCTGACCGAGGCCGCCTCGGCGATGGCGAGCACGGCGGCGGCCGTGCGTTGCGCCGCGCCACGGTTGGCTGAGGCAAAGGCCGTCGCGGCCTGCGCCATGGTCTCGCGCCGGTCCGGGTTCTCGACCAGTTTGAGCGCGGCCGTCACGGCTTCTTCCATGGTCTGCACGCGCATCGATGCGCCGGCTGCGAGCGAGAGCTCCGCGGCTTCAGCGAAATTGAAGGTCGACGGTCCCATGATCACCGGGCAGCCGCAGGCCGCCGCCTCGATCAGGTTCTGCCCGCCGAGCGCCTCGAAGCTGCCGCCCAGCAAGGCCGCATCGGCCAGGCCGTAATAAAGAGCCATCTCGCCCAGCGAGTCGCCCAGCCAGATCTCGGATTCGGTGGGGGCGCCCGCCGTGCTGCGCCGAGCCACCGCGAAGCCGTTGGCCTCGATGAGCGCCGCCACCTCGTCGAAGCGCTGCGGATGGCGCGGCACGATCATCCACTGCACGTCGTGCGTGCGTCGCGCGATCGAGCGCACGGCGTCCTGTTCGGGCGGCACCGGCTGCAAGGCGCCGAAGCGCTTGAGCACGTCAAGGAACTGCTGCTCCTCGCCGTCGCGCGAACTGGCGAGCACCACCACGGGCCGGGGCAGCTGCGGCCGCAGCTTGACGGCCGTCGTCAACTGGCGCGTGTCGGGCGTGGCGTCGAATTTCAGGTTGCCGAAGACACCCGCCACCTTGGCGCCGAGCGACACCAGGCGGTGCGAATCGGCTTCGGTTTGCGCCCAGACGGCTGCCAGGGCGGAATACGCCGGCCGCGCCAACCAAGCGAGCCGCTCCGCATTCGCGAGCGAGGTCTCGTTGAGTCGCGCGTTGGCCAGCACCAGCGGAATGCCGCGCTCGGCGCAGGCCGCTGTCATCTCGGGCCAGACTTCGGTTTCCATCAAGACGCCGATCTGGGGCTTGAAGCGATCCAGAAAACGCGCCACGGCGTCCGGTGCGTCCCACGGTTGCCAGACCTGCAGATCGCCGTCCTGGAGCAGCTTGGCGCCCTCCTCGCGGCCCGTGGCAGTGCCGTGCGTGAGCAGGATCGGAATGCCGGGGTACTGGCGGCGAAGCTCGTCGATCAGGATGCCGGCGGCGCGCGCTTCACCGAGCGACACCGCGTGAACCCAGCACCAGCCGGTGCCGGTCGCGCTCTCGTCGTAATGGCCGAAGCGTTCTTCGACGGCCACCGCATAGCCCGGCTCGGCCGCGGCACGCCGGCGCAGCTTGCGGCGCACCAGCGGCTTGGCCAGCGAAGTGATCACGCCGTAGAGGCGCAGGAGGAAAGGACGCACGCTGGGGAACGACAGCAATTTCAGTGGGATGCCTCGGCCAGCGTGGCGTCGGGCTTGACGCTCTTGAGCAACGCCAGCATGTCGCGCTGGATGCGTTCCAGTACCTCTTGTGTCTGTCCCTCGAAGCGCATCACCAGCACCGGCGTGGTGTTGGACGCGCGGATCAGGCCGAAACCGTCGGGCCAGTCGACGCGCACGCCGTCGATGGTCGACACCTTGGCGGGTGCGTCGAAGCGGGCCGTCTTGACCAGTTGCTCCACCAGCGTGTGCGGCTCGCCTTCGGCGCACTTCACGTTGAGCTCGGGCGTCGAGAAGCTGGTGGGGAGCGCGTTGAGCACGTCGCTCGCGTTCGGGCTCTTGCTCAGGATCTCGAGCAACCGGCATCCGGCATAGGTGCCGTCGTCGAAGCCGAACCAGCGCTCCTTGAAGAAGATGTGGCCGCTCATCTCGCCACCCAGCGGCGAGTCGATCTCTTTCATCTTGGCCTTGATGAGCGAATGGCCCGTCTTGTAGATCAGCGGCTTGCCGCCGGCCGCCTCGATCGCCGGGCCCAGGCGCTGCGAGCACTTGACGTCGTAGACGATGGTGCCGCCCGGCACGCGCGACAGCACGTCCTGCGCGAACAGCATCATCTGCCGGTCGGGGTAGATGTTCTGCCCGTCCTTGGTGACGATGCCCAGGCGGTCGCCGTCGCCGTCGAAGGCCAGGCCCAGTTCGGCGTCGCCCTTCTGCAGGGCGGCGATCAGGTCCTTGAGGTTTTCGGGCTTGCTCGGGTCGGGATGGTGGTTGGGAAAGTCGCCGTCGACTTCGCTGAAGAGCTCGGTCACCTCGCAGCCGATGGCGCGCAGGATGCCCGGTGCCGAGGCGCCGGCGATGCCGTTGCCCGAATCGACCACGATGCGCAGCGGACGCGCCAGCTTAATGTCGCCCACGATTCGCTTCGTGTAAGCCTCGGTCACGTCGACCTTGCGGATGCTGCCGCCGGCTTCGAGCTTGGCGCTGCCGGCTTCCATCACCTTGCGCAGGTTCTGGATTTCGTCGCCGTAGATCGCGCGCCCCGCGAGCACCATCTTGAAGCCGTTGTAGTCCTTGGGGTTGTGGCTGCCGGTGACCTGGATGCCGCTGGTGCACAGGGTGTAGGCCGCGAAGTAGAGCATCGGGGTGGTCACCGCGCCGACGTCGATCACCTCGATGCCGGCGGCGACCAGGCCGCGCATCAGGGCCTCGGACAGCGAGGGGCCGGACAAGCGCCCGTCACGCCCCACCGCCACCGACTTTTCGCCCGCGGCTCGCGCCGCGCTGCCGAAGGCCCGGCCGAGGGCTTCGGCGACTTCGGCGTCCAGTGTGCTGGGGACCACGCCGCGAATGTCATAGGCCTTGAAGATCGATGCGCTGAGCTGCATGGAGGAGTTTCCTGATGGTTCGGAGGGCGGCAAACGAGAACCATTGTAGGCACCCGCAGATGCCGAAGCCGTCAGCCGCCGCCGCATCGAGAGTGCCGCACGACGCCAGTTGGACATCGCTCAGGGCCCGCTCAGCCGAGCACCTGGAAATCAGTGTCGCCTCGGCGCGGGCGCTGTTCGTGGCGGGCGATCCAGTCCCGGCAGCGCTCGACCAACTGTCGCTCGGCCGCTCCCCGGTCGTGTCCGCGGTCGGTCAACGACAGGCGGCACATCCAGTCATCGAAATGGAACAGGTCGGCGTGGTACTGCGTCGAGCCCAGGCGGGCGAAGCTTGCCGTGAGGGCCACCGATCAGGCCCGTGCGCCGGCCAGCGGAAACGCGTCCTGGGCAGGCGAGGGAGCTGGCGATTGGGTGGCAAACATGACGATCAGGGATGCTCGATGACAAATGGTATCTGCAAACCAAAGTTTGCATAAGGGATTTGATAGCATCCGGCCGCCACAAGCGCACGTCGAAGCGCTTGAAATCAGGGAAGGAAAAAAATGTCCAGTGGACCATTCGGCGCGCCGATGCGGCTTGCACGTCGAAGCTTTTGCGCTTTTGGCGTCTTGGCCGCCAGCTTTCACTGCGTGCCGGCAGCGGCGCAATGGCTCGACACCGCAATGCCGAACGTGGCCGGCTTTCGGAGTCTTGCCGCCGACGCGCAAATCCGTGAACTCGACGCGTTGCTGAAACAGCCGGAGTCCAGCATGGACCTGGCGCGTGTGAAGCTGGCCATCGACCACATGATCGATCCTGGTATCGACGTCGCCCGAACGTTGGCACAGCTCGATGCAATGGCCAACGAAGTCCGCAAGCTGTATGCGGCCGATGCAAGCAAGCAGACCGCGGTCGAAGCGCTCAGGGCCTACCTGCACGGACCCGACCCGCAGCGCGCGCGGCCATTTCATTACGACCTCGATGATCCGTCGGGCACGAAGGTCTCGAACAAGCTGTTATCGACCTATCTGCGGACGAAGAAGGGCAACTGCGTGTCCATGCCCATCCTCTTCGTCATCCTGGGACAAAAGCTCGGGATCGACGTCACGCTGGCGCGAGCACCCGAACATCTCTTCGTGAAGTACCGCGACCCGCAGGGCCGAGACATCAACCTGGAGACGACGTCGGGCGGCTTTCCGCGCATGGACTCCAGCTACCAGCGCGACACACCCATGACGCCCACGGCGCTCTCGCGCGGCGTCTACATGCGAGCGCTGAGCAAGAAGGAAGCGGCTGCGGCCATGGTGGAAACCTTGCGCCAGCACTACTACGAAAAAGGCGAAGTGCCGCGCGCGCTGGCGGCTGCGACGATCATGCTCGAACACTCGCCCAACGACGCCGAAACGATGCAGAGCATGAGCTACGGCTACTGGCTCTTGGAAAAGAAAGACTTCCAGAGCAAGTACCCCAACCCGAACACGATCCCGCACGAGCTTCGGCCCTACTTTCGCGACCTGCAGGCCAAGCAGGCGCTATGGCTGAACAAGGCACAGGCACTGGGCTGGCGCGAACCGGACCGAGCGCAGCAAGACCGGTACCGGCAAATCGTCGACAAGGCGCGAAGCGCCTCGCAATGACAGACACACACAGGGGGAATGAAAAATGAAAAGTGCTCGTGGGATTCGGTATCTGTTCGTGCTGATGTTGCTGCTCTGCGGGATGGGCAGCGCGGGTGCCAGATATGTGCAGGCTGACCCGATCGGAGTGGATGGGGGATGGAATCGGTTCACGTATGCGCTCGCAAATCCGCTCGGATATGCGGACGAGGATGGGCTCGAACCGACAAAGCCGGCGCCTTACATTCCCATGTCTCCTACCCCAGGAGCTGGCGGAAAATCTGCTCTTCCAGACTATTCGCGCATGACAATTCCACCGGCGATGCGGGGTGGAGTGGGAGGCGGGAGGTCGTCAACGGCAGGGGCGAGTTGTCTATCCGATGCGGCAAAGGGTGGATCAGCAGTTAAATACGGCGTCAATGATCCTGCGGTTCGAATGCCAGGAAAGTGGACAGATGCTGATTTGAAAGCCGGTCTGCAAGGCAAGCCGCCGTCGAGTCTTGGTCGACCCGACCTTCATCATGCAGATCAAATGCCTGGCTCTGGAATTCATGAGGTGCTGCCTGACGTACATCGGGGTAATCGTGCCTTGCATCCGAATAAGTACAACCAAGGTGTAACGCCCGAAATGCGTGCCCAGGACAGGCAGCTTCACTGGTGGTACCGGGCGCAAGAGCAAGGTGCTGGGCAACGGTTCCCCGATCTTATCTATGATTGATCAAAATGAAGATCGACGAATTCAGAGAGATTGACCAAAGGGCGCGCCGGTCTAAGCCTAAGCTGTTCTTGTTGGCATCGCCCGACTCACAGGCTAGTGAAGAGGCATTAGCTGATTTGCAGCGGGTCATCGGGGTGCAACTCCCGGTGAGCTATCGAGTCTTCTTGAACGAGTTCGGTGGTGGAAATTTTGGTTTGACCACAGTCTTCTCGGCGGATCCAAACAGCGAGTGGTATTTGAGTGCCAGGCTTGATGAGGTACGAAAATATCTGCCGTCGCATGTGCTACCGTTCTCCGATGACTTTGCCGGTGGGCTGTATGTTTTTGAAGTGGTAGATGGTCAAGCCCTGGAGCCTGTTTTTTATTGGAATGAAGACGGCGGCCTCGTGCCCACAAAATTTGCGAACATACTTGAGTTTATCGCTCGATATGCCTATGAGGGAGCTTGATGCCAACGCTTAAGCGCTGCATTCAAAACTAATTAGATGGGTCAGTGCGGCAAAGGGGTTCAGTCAGGCTGGAACAAGTGCTCTGCCTAAAGGAATTACCCAGGTCAAGAACGCCAAGGGTGAAGTCTTCAAGGAGCTGCATACACCACCTACAGGAATGTGCTTCCTTCCGGCACGAAAGTGAGCGGCACATCGTGCATATGAAGTATCAAGTAGGTGATTACGAGGCGACCCACTCGACGCCAGTTTGGCGTGATCAATCGAATTTCTTTTTGTTGCGTATCTAGGAGCAAAGAACGGAAGAAATGAATGGGAACAATTATGGGGGAAGAAGGTGGCCCCTCAAAGATTTGTCTTGTGCTGCATCCCCTTCTTCGTGCAAGACGTTGCACTGGGCGACGAGATCGAGACTGATGCCGACTTTGTTCTTGAGAGAGTTGCGCGGCAATCTGGGCAAGTCACCTTCCGTGTATGGTTCGGCGATCAAAGCACTACGACGCGGCAAGAACTGGTGAACGAGATAGAAGCGTTGAAGCCATTCATGGAGTGGTCTTCTGCGAACTTGTTGGCGCTAAGTGTTTTTGAAAGTGAATCTCAAGAGCTTGCTGACTACTTGCATGCTCGGGAGCAACAAGGTTTGCTTTGGTACGAGACAGGGCGCCACTAGACCAGTGCATAGAACAATGCGCAGTTCGCAGCGGCCCTTTTTTCATTTCGGCAGCCTTCGCATCACGTCAATCTTCCAGTTGCTGTCGAAATCCGCGGACAGCGATCCGACGCACGCCAGACGCTCTTTGCGAGCACGTTGACGGATGCGGAGCGTCTGGCGTTTGCATTCGTCTATGACGCGGATGGGAGCTGGACGGAACACCAGCTAACCCGAACCACGCAGTCGTGAATGGTTTGACGCCGCGACAGCTAGAGCGACTTTTTACGCCGACATTACCCAATCCAGTCCCACCAAACATGCGACGATGAAAGATCAGACAGTGAAACAGCCACGCATTGCCGTCGACTTCAACGAGATGCTTGAACCCGGTCTGGTCTTGCTTTCACAGACGGATTTTCGAATGGATTCGTCGGGAGCAATGGTCCACCTTGTTGAAGGCCTCGTTGTGCGAATCTTTGAGGAAGATGTCGACCATGACGGTCGACCGGACCACTTGCTGGCCCAAGGAAGAGTGGAAAGAACAACGAGTAAAGCTAGCTGGAGCACCGCGGCCAAATGGTGTTGCCGCATCGATCAAAACGGCGTCCGGCATGAGTCAGAGCCGTCCGAATGAAGCGCATCCCAACTCAGCGCACATGAGCTCGGAGACGTCGACGCGAGCCCAGACGAACTGCTGACGCTCCCAGCCTTGTTTTCCGAAGAACACAAGGCTGGGGTGAGCTACCTCTGCCGTCGCCTACATCCGCCCTTTCCAAGGCACCAGCCGGCGTTCCAGGTAGCGCATCAGCAAGTCGAACAGATACGCCACCACCCCGATCACGATGATGCCCATGATCACGATGTCGGTGCGCAGGAAGTTCGACGCGTTGAGCACCATCTGGCCGAGGCCCATGTTGGCGGCCACCATCTCGGCGGCCACGAGCGTGGTCCAGCCGAAGCCGATCGCGATGCGCATGCCCACCAGGATGTCCGGCAGCGCCGACGGCAGGATCACGTGGCGGATCACCTGCATGTAGCTGGCGCCCATTGAATACGCCGCGTTGATCTGCTCCTGCGAGGCGCTGCGCATGCCCGACCGCGCGGCCAGCGCGAGCGGCGCGAAGCAGCTCAGGAAGATCAGCAGCACCTTGGGCAGTTCGTCGATGCCGAACCAGATGATGATGAGCGGCAGGTAGGCCAGCGGCGGCAGCGGCCGGTAGAACTCCAGCGGCGGATCGAAGATGCCGCGCGCCCAGCGGCTCATGCCCATCGCGATGCCGACCGGGATCGCCGTCACGCAGGCCAGCGCGAAGGCCGAGAACACGCGGAACATGCTCGCCAGAAAGTGCTGCCACAGCGGCTTGTCGTTGGCCTGCCCCGTCAGGTATTCGTAGAACTGCTGGAACACTGCCTGAGGCGACGGCAGGAAGAGCGGCTTGATCCAGCCGATGTTGGTGGCGATGGCCCATACGATCAGCAGCGTGATCACCGTGACCACGCTGATGGTCACGCTCGACCCTTCGCCGGGCACCTTGAACTTGCTGGTCCTGAGCTTGGCCCCGGCCACCGGCGCGGGGCTCGCAGCCGGCCTGGAGGCCGAGGGTTGAACGGCGACGGGCGTCGGAACGATGGCGGCATCAGGCATGGGCGACCTCGCGATGGTGAATGATCGACAGCACCTCTTCGCGCATGCGGATGAATTCGGGCTCGGACTTGACCTTGCGCGAATCGCCGTGCGAGAGAAACTGGCGTGAAAACGGCATCTCGTCGTAGATGTGAGAGATGCGGCCGGGACTCGGGCTCATCACGATCAGCCGCGTCGCCAGGAACAGCGCCTCCTCGACCGAGTGCGTGATGAAGAACACCATCTTGTTCGACTTGCTCCAGGCGTGCAGCAGGATTTCCTGCACCTGCTCGCGCGTGAACGCATCGAGCGCGCCCATCGGCTCGTCCATCAGCAGCACAGCCGGGTCGCTGGCCAGTGCGCGGGCGATGCCCACCCGTTGCTGCATGCCGCCGGACAACTCGTAGACCGCGCGGTCGGCGTACTGCGTGAGGCCGACCAGCCCGAGCTTTTCTTCGGCGATGCGGTCGCGTTCGGCGCGGCCCATGCCGGCCAGCCGCAGGCCCAGCGCCACGTTGTCGCGCACGTTGAGCCAGGGCATGAGCGCGTGCTTCTGGAACACCACGCCGCGGTCAGCGCCCGGGCCTTCCACCGGCTTGCCGTCGAGCAGGATCTCTCCGGTCGAAGGCGGCAGGAAGCCGGCGATGCAGTTGAGCAGCGTGGTCTTGCCGCAGCCCGAAGCGCCGAGCGCGACCACGAAATCGCCGTCGTGCATCTTCAGGTTGACCGGCGCCAGCGCCTGCAGCGTACCGCCCTTGACGGCGTAGTTGACCGTGAGGTCGCGAATGTCGAGCGTGGGCATGGTGGTGAACTCCGTCGAACCGAGGTGCGCCTACTTGGCCGAATCCATGGCCTTCTTCACGTACTCGGTGGTCACGAAGGCGTTGTAGTCGGGCTTGACTTCCTGCACGCGGCCCTGCTCCTTCAGGAACTCGGCCGTGTTCTTCATCGCCTTGGCCGCGCCGCCGCCCAGCCAGGTCGGCGACAACTGCTCCGCATAGGTCGGAAAGCTGTAGAGCGCCATCACCGCCCCGACGTCGGCCGGGTTGGCCTTGGTCCACTTGGCCATGGCCTTGGTCTGCGCCGAATCGGGCGTCCAGCTCTTGCCCGTGGCCTTGTATTCCTCGTCGGCGCGGTTCAGGGCCTTGACGAAGGCCACCATGAAGGGCTCGTTCTCCTTGGCCCACTTGGCGTTGACGACGATGCCTTCGAAGGTGGGCGCGCCGCGCTTGCCGATGTCGCCGGACGTGGCGATCACCTTGCCGTTGGACTTGATCTTCGACAGCACCGGGTCCCAGATGAAGGTGGCGTCGATGTCGCCGCGCTCCCAGGCCGCGGCGATCTCGGGCGGGCGCATGTTCATCACGTTGACCTTCTTGGCGTCGACGCCGTCCATCTTCATGCCGGCCATCAACTGGTAGTGAGCGGTCGAGACGAACGGCGTGGCGACCTTCTTGCCAGCCAGGTCCTTGACGCTCGTGATGTTCGAACCGTTGCGCGCCACCAGCGCCTCGGCGTTGGCGATGTCGGCCGAGATCCAGAAGAGCTTGATGTCCTGGCCCTGGCTGGCTGCGGCAGTGAGCGGACTGGAGCCGACTTCGCCCATCTGCACGTCGCCCGACGCCATGGCGCGGATCACGTCGCCGCCGCCCGAGAACATGCGCCAGTTGATCTTGTAGCCGGTGGCCTTCTCGACCTCGCCGGATTCCATGACCAGGCGCAGCGGCACCAGCATGTCCTGGTGCGCGAAAGTGACTTCCTTGGTCTGGGCAGGAGCGACGCCGCAGAGGACGGTGGCGGCCAGTGCGACAGCGCACTGGAGGACGAGACGCTTGGGACTGTTCATTCGAAAAGACTCCTGAGTTTGGAAAGCCGATCCTGGCAGGATGCGACGTGCGCGCCGCCGGGCGAGAGCCTCGGACTGTGCACCCAAAGAACCCCGGTCGGAAGTGCCAGCGACTCGATAGTGATGGAGCCAGCCCCTACGGGCTTACCCCGAGGTGGAGCGCAGTGCACCAATGGGGGTCGCGCACGCCACCGATCGGCACCGAAGCGATCCCGAACGCCCGAGGCACATGTCCGAAAACGGCCAGCCGCGCCACGCCGCACGCCTATGATTGCCCCATGCCCGCCACGCTCGCCCCGCCCGTCACCTCGCCCGCCGAGCTCGAAAGCGACGCCTGCTATCTCGCCATGAAGGCGCACGACGCACGCTTCGACGGCTCGTTCTTCACTGCCGTCACGTCCACCGGCATCTACTGCCGCCCGGTGTGCCGCGTCAAGCTGCCGCGCCGCGAGAACTGCCGCTTCTATCAGCACGCCGCGCAGGCCGAAGCGGCGGGCTTCCGGCCCTGCCTGCGCTGCCGCCCCGAGCTCGCACCGCGCGCCGGCCACTGGTCGACGCAGGACGCCTCGCGCATCCTGGCGCTGCAGGCCGCGCGGCTGATCGACGAGCCCGACTGCTGGTCCGACGAAGGCCCCGGTGCGGCGCGCATCGCGCTGCGAATGGGCGTGAGCGACCGTCACCTGCGGCGCATCTTCGAAGCGCAGTTCGGCGTGTCGCCGCTGCAATACCTGCAGACGCGGCGCCTGCTCGCGGCCAAGCAGCTGATCGCCGACACGCGCCTGCCGATGACGCAGGTGGCGCTGGCCAGCGGCTTCGCCAGCGTGCGGCGCTTCAACGCGGCCTTTCTGGCGCACTACGGGCTCAATCCCAGCGCGTTGCGGCGGGCCGGCGAACCTTCCGCGGGCCGCGAGGCCGGCGCCATCGACCTGCGCCTGGGTCTGCGCCCCCCATACGACACAGGCGCCATGCTAGCTTTCTTCGCGCGCCGCGCGATCGCGGGCGTCGAGTCGCTGTCGGGCGCGGACGGAACCGCCACCTATGCGCGCACCCTGCGCGTCGCCCAGGGTGGGCAGACCTGCGCCGGCTGGCTGCGGCTGCGTTTCGACGCAGCGCGCGACCAGGTGCTCGTGCAGGTGAGCGAATCGCTGGCCGCGGTGCTGCCGACCGTCATCAGCCGCGTGCGCGCCCTGCTCGACCTCGACGCCGACCCGATCGCCATCAACGCGGCGCTGCACGGCGCCTTTCCGGAAGGTGACGGCCTTCGCGTCCCCGGCACCGTCGACGGCTTCGAACTCGCCGTGCGGGCGGTGCTGGGCCAGCAGATCACCGTCGCCGCGGCACGCACGATGGGCCTGCGGCTGGTGCAGAGTTTTGGCGAGCCGATCGCCACGCCCATCGACGGGCTGGACCGCCTTTTTCCCACGCCCGCGGCCATTGCCGGTGCCAGCGGCGACGCGCTCGGCCGGCTGGGCATCGTGCGGCAGCGGCAAGCCGCGCTGCAGGCCCTGGCGCGCGAATTCGTCGAAGGCCGCATGGCCCTTCATGCCGGCGCCGACATTCCCGCCACGCTGGCTGCGTTGCAGGCGCTGCCGGGCATCGGCGACTGGACCGCACAGTACATCGCGATGCGCGCCATGCGCTGGCCCGACGCCTTTCCCGCGGGCGACGTGGCGCTGCAGAAGGCACTCGGCGTCCGCTCCGCCCGCGCCGCGGCCGAAGCCTCGCAGGCGTGGCGCCCGTGGCGCAGCTATGCCGTGCTGCGCGCCTGGCACCGGCCGCCGTCGCCCACCCGCAGTCTCATCGCTGCCGACCCTTCCCCCGTCCTGGCCACCGCCTGAGCCGACATCATGAAATTCAACAGCACCCCCATTTGCACGACGCTGATCGACAGCCCCCACGGCCGCATGCTGCTCGCCGCCACCGACGCCGGCCTGGCCGGCGTGTGGTTCGACCAGCAGCGCCACTCGCCCGACACCACCGGTTGGGTGAGCGATGCCGCTCACCCCGTGCTGCGCAAAGCCGCGGCGCAACTCGGCGACTATTTCGCGGGCCGGCGGCAGCATTTCGACCTGCCGCTGGACCTGTCGCACGGCACCGATTTCCAGCGCTCGGTGTGGCAGGCCCTGCTCGCCATCGCACCCGGCCAGACCACGAGCTATGGCGCGTTGAGCACCGCCGTGGGCCGACCGGCCGCCGTGCGCGCGGTGGGCTCCGCGGTCGGGCGAAACCCGATCAGCGTGATCGTCCCGTGCCACCGCGTGATCGGCAGCGACGGCTCGCTGACCGGCTATGCCGGCGGGCTCCACCGCAAGACCGCCTTGCTGCAATTGGAAGGCGTCCTGTGAGCGAAGGTGAATGCGTCGCCGAAGCCAGCGCAGACCCGTCGACGGCCGCGCCGCTCGCCAACCCGGCACCTCGCTCCCCCCAATGGCTGGGCGACCTGCTGCTGCTCGGCGCGCTGTGGGGAGCGTCCTTTCTCTTCATGCGCATCGGCGCTGCAGAATTCGGCGCCGTGCCGACGGCCGCGGTGCGCGTCGCCATCGCCGCGTGCACCCTGCTGCCCATCCTGCTGCTGCGCGGCCAATGGTCGACGCTGCGGCAGCACTGGAAGCCGGCGCTTGGCATCGGAATCCTGAATTCCGGCTTGCCCTTCGCGCTGTTTTCCTTCGCACTGCTGAGCATCAACAGCGGACTCGCGGCGGTCATCAACGCCACCGTGCCGATGTTCGGCGCCTTGGTGGCCTGGGCCTGGTTCGGCGACCGGCCCGACGGCTCGCGCATCGCCGGCCTGGTGATCGGGTTCAGCGGCGTCGCCATGCTGGCCGGGCGCAGCGCCGGTTTTCATTCCGGCGCCGACGAAGCCGCCGTACCCTGGGCCATCGCGGCCTGCCTGGGCGCGTGCGTGTGCTACGCGTTCTCGGCCAGCCTGACGCGCCGCCACCTCGCCGGCGTGCCGGTGCTCGCCACCGCGACGGGCAGCCAGGTCGGAGCCACGCTCTTCCTGGCCCTGCCGGCGCTCTGGCTCTGGCCCGTGCAGATGCCGGGCCCGAAGGCGTGGGCGGCACTCTTCGCGGTGGGCACCGCCTGCACGGCGCTGGCCTACATCCTCTTCTTCCGGCTGATCGAACGCGCCGGTCCGGCGCGCGCGCTGACCGTGACCTTCGCGGTGCCGGTGTTCGCGATCTTCTACGGCGCGGTGTTACTCGACGAGGCGATCACGCACTGGATGCTTGGTAGCGCGGCCGTGATCGTCTGCGGAGTGGCGCTGTCGTCGGGGTTGATCCGGATCGGGCGCCGACGACCGTCGTCGGCCTGAGCCCATCGCGCCGCCGCACTGCCGCACTGCCGCACGGCGCGACGACGCTGCTACTGGATCAGCCCGGCAACCACGTTGATCGACAACGCCAGCACCAGCATGTTGAAGGTGAAGGCCAGCACGCTGTGCGCAAGCGTCAGGCGCCGCATGTCGCGCGAAATGGCCTGCACGTCGGACACCTGCGATGTCATGCCGATCACGAACGAGAAGTAGAGAAAGTCGAAGTAGTCCGGATCGCGCTCGCCCGGAAAGTCGAGGCCCGCACCGCCGTCGGATTCGTCGTCGTCCTGCTGGTAGTAGCGGTGCGCGTAGTGAAACGCGTAGATGGTGTGAATCATCAGCCACGAGCCCGCCAGCGAGACCAGCGCCAGCGCCACGTGCCCGGCGCGTTCGGCGCCCGACAGTTGCTTCACCTGCTGCAGCAACATGGCGATGACCGCCACGCTCACGGCCACGACGGTCACCATGCTCGCGAGAATGAATGCGCTCGGCTGGTCCATCGAGCGCGCACGGTCGCGCGTCTGTTCGGCATTGAAGCGCTCGGCCAGCCACCAGGCCAGCGCCAGGTACACCGCCACCCCGCAGCACCACCCGAGCAACCCGCGCGCGAAGCCGCCCATCGGCCAGGGCATCGCGCCGACCGCCACGCCCACCACGGTGCCGAAGGCGATCCGCTGCATGCCCGTCGTTTCGCCCAGTCGTGTGTCCATGCGCGAACTGTAGCCTCCCGCGAAGGACGACAATCTGGTTCACCCATGACCATCCGATTCCTGCTGCGTGCGCTTCTCTCGACATTGGGCACGCTGATCGCACTGACAACGCTGCCGGCCGCCGCGCAGCCGGCGACTCCGATGCGCCTGCCCGACACCATCGAGCAACGCGCCGCCGCCTGCATCGCCTGCCACGGCCGCGAAGGCTCCAGCTCCAACGCCGGCTACTTTCCGCGCCTGGCCGGCAAGCCCGAAGGCTATCTGTTCAACCAGCTTCGAAGCTTCCGCGATGGACGCCGCTTCAACGGCCACATGGTGTACATGGTGCAGCACCTGTCCGACGCCTACCTGCTCGAACTGGCCCGCTACTTCGCCGAGCTCGACCTGCCGTATGCCAAGCCGGTGCCATCGGACGCATCGCCCGAAGTGCTGCGCGAAGGCGAACGCCTCGTGCGCCAGGGCGACCCGCAGCGCGACCTCCCCGCCTGCGCCAGTTGCCATGGCAACGCGCTCACCGGCGTGCAGCCGGCCATTCCCGGCCTCTTGGGTCTGCCGCGCCTCTACGTCGCATCGCAACTCGGCGACTGGCTGACCGACAGCCGCCACGCGCTGCCGCCGGACTGCATGGCCGAGATCGGGCGCAAGCTCACCACCGCCGACATCAACGCCGTCGCGAGCTGGCTGTCGGCACAACCGGTTCCGGCCGACGCCAAAGCCGTCGCCGCGCTGCCTCACCCGCTGCCCCGGCCTTGCAGCGCCATGCCCTGAGAACGCCATGCGACGCTTTGTTCATCTCCTGATTTTTCTGGCAGTCCTGCTCGCCTTCGCGGCGCTCGCGCTGGTGGCGCTCAACCTGCGCGGCGAAGATCCGCTGCCCGAGCGCGCCGAGCCTTTTGCATCGACACCCGCGCAGGTCGAGCGCGGGCGTTACCTGGCATTGGCCGGCAATTGCGCGGGCTGCCACACCACCCGCGGCGGTCAGCCCTATGCCGGCGGCGTGGGCATCCAGACGCCCTTCGGCACCGTGTTCGCCAGCAACCTCACCCCCAGTTCCAAGGCCGGCATCGGCCAGTGGAGCGCGGCGGAATTCTGGCGCGCCATGCATAACGGACGCTCGAAGGACGGCCGGCTTCTGTACCCGGCCTTTCCCTATCCCAACTTCACGCGTGTGACGCGCGAGGACTCAGATGCGATCTTCGCCTTCCTGCGCACGCAACCGAGCGCCGACACGCCGAACATCGCGCACCGGCTGCGCTTTCCGTACGACTCGCAGATCGCGCTGGCCGCGTGGCGCGCGCTGTACTTCGAGCCCCAACGCTTCGAGCCGGCGCCGGCCCGATCGGCGGAATGGAACCGCGGCGCCTATCTCGTCGAAGGCCTCGGCCATTGCATCGCCTGCCATGGCCAGCGCAATTCACTGGGTGCGATCCAGAGCGAGCTCGGGCTCGCAGGCGGACTCATCGCCGGCGAGAACTGGTACGCCCCGTCGCTGCGATCGAAGCGCGAAGCCGGCGTGGCCGACTGGGACGCGAAAGACGTGGTGGCGTTGCTCAAGACGGGCGTGGCCCCACGCGGCTCGGTCATGGGGCCCATGGCCGATGTCGTGTACGGCAGCACGCAGCACCTGAACGAAGCCGACCTGAACGCGATGGCCGCGTATCTCAAGCAGTTGCCCGCCAGCGCATCGGACGCCGAGAATCCGGATGCCAGAGCCGCCGCAGACAGCACGGATGCCGCGCGTGCGCCCGGCGCACCCACGCGTCGCGATGCCGGCGCGCTGCGGCGCGGCCAGGCCATCTACGACCAGCGCTGCGCCTACTGCCACGGCGACGTGGGCCAAGGCGCCGCCGGCGCCTACCCGCCGCTCGCGGGCAACCGCGCGGTGCTGATGGACTCGACCGCCAACCTGGTGCAGGTGGTGCGGCTCGGCGGCTTCCTGCCCGCCACCGCAGGGAATCCGCGTCCCTATGGCATGCCGCCTTTCGGGCCCGTGCTGGACGACGCGGCGATCGCCGACGTGCTCACCTACATCCGCGCGTCATGGGGCAACGATGCGCCCTCGGTCACGCTGCGCGACATGATGCGGCCCTGATTGCAATCCAAGAGCCGGGCATCGCTGCTCGGGCCACGGAATCGGCAGTCCGCGTTCGCATTCCGCAGTTCGTGGATTGCGGCCCAACTCCGCGTCAGCACTATCGCCGCAATTGAGCAGTTCAATTCGCCCGCGAACGGCGACAGGCACAGAATGCCCCCTCACCTTCACCCACAACAGGAGATCGTCATGGAAAGCACAAAGACCGAAGCGAAGTGCCCCTTCAGCCAGGCCGCTGGCGCCGGCACCACCAACCGCGACTGGTGGCCGAAGCAGCTGAGGCTGGACCTGCTTCATCAGCATTCCTCCAAGTCCGACCCGATGGGAAAGGACTTCGACTACGCCTCGGCGTTCAAGAGCCTCGACCTGGCTGCGGTGAAGAAAGATCTGGCCGCCCTCATGACCGATTCGCAGGACTGGTGGCCGGCCGACTTCGGCCACTACGGCCCGCTCTTCATCCGCATGGCCTGGCACAGCGCCGGCACCTACCGCATCGGTGACGGGCGCGGCGGCGCGGGCCGTGGCCAGCAGCGCTTCGCGCCGCTCAACAGCTGGCCGGACAACGTCAGCCTCGACAAGGCGCGCCGCCTGCTCTGGCCCATCAAGCAGAAATACGGCCAGAAGATCTCGTGGGCCGACCTGATGATTCTCACGGGCAACGTCGCCCTCGAAACCATGGGCTTCAAGACCTTCGGCTTCGCCGGCGGCCGGGCCGACGTGTGGGAACCCGACCAGGACGTGTACTGGGGCCGCGAAGACAAGTGGCTGGGCGGCGACGTGCGCTACTCGCAAGGCTCGCCGGGCGTCGACGAAAACCACGGCGTGCTGGTGAAGGACGACGACAGCCAGGTGCCGCATTCGCGCGATCTCGAAAACCCGCTCGCCGCCGTGCAGATGGGCCTGATCTACGTCAACCCCGAAGGCCCCGACGGCAAGCCCGACCCGGTCGCTGCCGCCAAGGACATCCGCGACACCTTCGGCCGCATGGCGATGAACGACGAGGAAACCGTGGCGCTCATCGCGGGCGGCCACACCTTCGGCAAGACGCACGGCGCGGCGCCGGCTTCCAACGTCGCCGAAGAGCCCGAAGCCGCCGGCATCGAAGCGCAGGGCTTCGGCTGGCGCAACAGCTTCGGCACCGGCAAGGGCGCCGACACCATCACCAGCGGACTCGAAGTCACCTGGACCACCACGCCGACGAAGTGGAGCAACAACTTCTTCGAGAACCTGTTCGGCCACGAATGGGAACTCACCAAGAGCCCGGCCGGCGCGCAGCAGTGGGTGGCCAAGGGTGCGGCCGACACGATCCCGCACGCGCACGACGCGAACAAGCGGCTGCCGCCGACCATGCTGACCACCGACCTGTCGCTGCGCATGGACCCGGCCTACGAAAAGATCTCGCGCCGCTTCATGCAGAACCCCGACCAGTTCGCCGATGCCTTCGCACGCGCCTGGTTCAAGCTCACGCACCGCGACATGGGCCCGCGCGCCCGCTACCTGGGCCCCGAGGTGCCGGCCGAAGAGCTCATCTGGCAAGACCCGATCCCGGCCGTCGACCATCCGCTGGTGGACGACAACGACGTCGCCGAACTCAAGCGCCGGGTGCTCGCGTCGGGCGTCACGCCTTCGCAATTGATCACCACGGCGTGGGCCTCCGCCTCGACCTACCGCGGCTCCGACATGCGGGGCGGCGCCAACGGCGCACGCATCCGTCTCGCGCCGCAGAAGGACTGGGCGGTCAACCAGCCCGAGCAACTGGCCAAGGTGCTGAAAGCGCTCGAAGGCGTCCGCAGCGAATTCAACGGCGCGCAAAACAACAACGGGCAAAAGGGCGGCAAGAAGATCTCGCTGGCCGACCTGATCGTGCTTGCCGGCAGCGCGGGCATCGAAGAGGCCGCGCGCCAGGGCGGCCAGTCGGTCACCGTGCCCTTCACACCGGGGCGCATGGACGCCTCGCAAGAGCAGACCGAAGTCGAATCCTTCGAGCCGCTGGAACCCATCGCCGACGGCTTCCGAAACTACGTGAAGCAGCGCTACAGCGTGCCGGCCGAGGTGCTGATGGTCGACAAGGCGCAACTGCTCACCCTCACCGCCCCCGAGATGACGGTGCTGGTCGGCGGACTGCGCGTGCTCGGCGTGAGCGCAGGTTCATCGAAACACGGCGTCTTCACGGCCAAGCCCGGCACGCTGAGCAACGACTTCTTCGTCCACCTGCTCGACATGGGGGTCGAGTGGAAGCCCACCTCCGACGGCCAGGACATCTTCGAAGGCCGCGACCGCAAGTCCGGCGAAGCCAAGTGGACCGGCACGCGCGCCGACCTGGTCTTCGGCTCGAACGCACAGTTGCGTGCCATCGCCGAGATCTACGCGAGCGGCGATTCGAAGCAGAAGTTCATCGACGACTTCGTGGCCGCGTGGACCAAGGTGATGAACCTCGACCGCTTCGACCTGGCTTCCTGAAGGTCTGCGCATGCGGGCTTGACCTTCCCATCGTGGTAGGGTTCAGACTCTCCTGCATGGCGCCGCTTCGGCGTCCGAACAGGAAGTGTCATGAACAGCAGCCTTGCGATGTCGCCGCCCCGCGTGGGCGGCCATGCCCTCGATCTGGAGATCGAGGGCATGACCTGCGCCTCGTGCGCCGGTCGGGTCGAGAAGGCCTTGTCGAACGTGCCGGGCGTGGCGTCCGCGTCGGTCAACCTGGCCACCGAGAAGGCGCAGGTCGAGTTCGCAGGCGCTGACATCGACGCCGCGCGGCTCATCGCCGCGGTGCAGAAGGCCGGCTACGGCGCGCGCGCCATCGATGCCGGAGACACGACTTCGACCACGGATGCGGCGGCGCGCCAACGCACGGACGGCTGGCACGTGGTGCTGGCCGCCCTCTTTGCGGCGCCGCTCGCGCTGCCCATGCTCGGCATGCTCTTCGGGCTGGACTTGGCGCTGAGCGGCTGGGCGCAGTTCGCGCTGGCGGCGCCGGTTCAGTTCTGGCTCGGCGCGCGCTTCTATCGCGCCGGTTGGAAGGCGCTCGCGGCCGGCACCGGCAACATGGACCTGCTCGTCGCCCTCGGCACGTCCGCCGCCTTCGGCCTCAGCGTCTACATGCTGTTGCGGCACGGCGGGCAGTCCGCCGCCCACCTCTACTTCGAAGCATCGGCGGTGGTGATCACGCTGGTGTTGCTGGGCAAGTGGCTCGAGGCACGCGCCAAGCGGCAGACCACCGAGGCCATCCGCGCATTGAACGCGCTGCGCCCCGAAAGCGCGCGCGTGCGCCGCGGCGGCATCGACGAAGAAGTGCCCATCGGCCAGGTGCGCGTCGGCGACCGGGTGGTGGTGCGGCCGGGCGAGCGCGTGCCGGTGGATGCCGTCGTGCTCGAAGGCACGAGCGAGCTCGACGAGTCGCTCATCACGGGCGAGAGCCTGGCGGTCGCCAAGGAGGCCGGCGCTTCCGTCACCGGCGGCTCGATCAACGGCCAGGGGCTGCTGGTGGTTCGCACCACGGCCGTCGGCGCGGAGTCGACGCTGGCGCGCATCGTGCGGCTGGTCGAATCGGCGCAGGCCAAGAAGGCGCCCATCCAGCGCCTGGTCGACCGGGTCAGCGCCGTTTTCGTGCCGGTGGTGCTCGGTGTGGCCTTGCTCACGCTGCTGGCGTGGGGGTTCTATTCGGGCGACTGGGAACTGGCGATCCTGAACGCGGTGGCCGTGCTGGTCATCGCCTGCCCGTGCGCGCTCGGGCTGGCCACGCCCACCGCCATCATGGCCGGCACCGGCGTCGCGGCACGCCACGGCATCCTGATCAAGGACGCCGAAGCACTCGAACTGGCGCACGCGGTGAAGGTGGTCGCCTTCGACAAGACCGGCACGCTGACCGAAGGCCATCCTGAATTGGTCGCATGCGAAGCCGCGGGTGACGATGCAGACGGCACCGCCGAAGGCCGCGCGAATGCACTGCTGCAGGCGAGTGCGTCGATCCAGGCCGGCAGCGAGCATC
>JAHJOG010000193.1 GCA_018820395.1 Gammaproteobacteria bacterium
AGCATCGAGATCTCGCGCTCGGCCGAGCTGCCGCCGAACAGCACGGCGACCTTGCCGAAGCTTTTCGGATCGATGGCGGCGTCGCTCACAGCGGCCTCCCTTCGCGCGTGTAGCGCCCGGTCATTTCCTGTGCGGCCGCGCCGCCGAGTGCAACGACCTTGGCAGGCACCGCGCTGATCGAGCCGGCGCCCATGCAGATCACCACGTCGCCTTCGCGCGCGTTGTCGAGGATGGCCTGCGCCATCTCGCCGATGTCGTCCACGAACACCGGCTCGACCTTGCCGCCCACACGCAGCGCGCGAGCCAGCGAACGCCCGTCGGCCGCGACGATGGGCGGCTCGCCGGCGGCATAGACCTCGCCCAGCAGCACCGCGTCGGCGCTGCCGATGACCTTCACGAAATCCTCGAAGCAATCGCGCGTGCGAGTGAAGCGGTGCGGCTGGAAAGCGAGCATCAGCCGCCGACCCGGAAAGGCGCCGCGCGCAGCGGCGATGGTGGCCGCCATCTCGACCGGATGGTGGCCGTAGTCGTCGATCAGCGTGAAGCTACCGGACGCGCGCGCCCCGGGCATCGCGACTTCGCCATAGCGTTGGAAGCGGCGGCCCACGCCCTTGAAGTCGGCCAGGCCACGCTGCACGGCTTCGTCGGGCACGTTGAGTTCGACCGCGACCGCGATCACCGACAGTGCGTTCAGCACGTTGTGCTCGCCCGGCAGGTTGAGCACGATGTCCAGGTCGGGCAGCGTCACGCCGTTGCGGCGCTGCGCGGTGAAATGCATCTGCGCCCCCACCGCGCGCACGTTGATCGCGCGCACCTGGGCGCCTTCTTCGAAGCCATAGCTGGTGACCGGGCACGACACCTCGGGCACGATCTCGCGCACCGCCGGATCGTCCGTGCACAGGATCGCCACGCCATAGAACGGCATCCGGTGCAGGAAGTCGACGAAGGCCTTCTTGAGCCGGGCGAAGTCGTGGCCGTAGGTCTCCATGTGGTCGGCGTCGATGTTCGTGACCACCGCCATCACCGGCAGCAGGTTCAGGAACGACGCGTCCGACT
Organism: Gammaproteobacteria bacterium; assembly: GCA_018820395.1. Classification (GTDB taxonomy): domain Bacteria; phylum Pseudomonadota; class Gammaproteobacteria; order Burkholderiales; family Burkholderiaceae_C; genus Variovorax. The sequence goes on from JAHJOG010000193.1 coordinate 1,057, forward strand.
CGTCGGCCTCCACCACGATGTAGTCGCCGCTTCCCAACTGCGCGTTGGCGCCGGCGCTGTTGAGCCGCCCGCCGATGACGAAGGTCGGGTCGAGCCCCGCGGCGGCCAGCACGCTCGCCACGAGACTGGTGGTGGTGGTCTTGCCGTGCGTGCCCGCGATCGCGATGCCCTGCTTGAGCCGCATCAGTTCTGCCAGCATCAGCGCGCGCGGCACCACGGGAATGCGCTTCTCGCGCGCAGCGACCACCTCCGGGTTGTCGGCGCGCACTGCGGTCGATGTGACCACCGCATCGGCGCCCGCGATGTTTGCGGCGTCATGGCCGACGAAGGTCGCGATGCCCAGGCCCGTCAGGCGCTTGAGCGTCGCCGAATCGGCCAGGTCGGACCCCGAGATGCGATAGCCCAGGTTGAGCAGCACCTCGGCGATGCCGCTCATGCCGGAGCCGCCCACGCCGACGAAATGGATGTGTCGGATGGCGTGCTTCATCGGGCGAGCTCCTCGCAGGCGCGCACCACCACGTCCACCGCGTCGCACTTGCGCATGGCCCAGGCCTTTTCGGCGCGCTCGAGCAAGGCGGGGCGTCCGGTCTTCTGCAGCAGGTCGGCCAGCAACTCGGCCGTGAGTTCGGTCTGCTGCACCAGCCAACCGCCGCCCGCGTCGACCAGAAAGTGCGCGTTGGTGGTTTGATGGTCGTCCACCGCCGAAGGAAACGGAACGAAGAGCGCGGCGGCACCCACGGCCGCGATCTCGGAGACGGTGCTGGCGCCGGCGCGCGCCACGATCAGATCGGCATCCGCATAGGCCGTGGCCGTGTCGTCGATGAAAGGCGTGAGCTCGCCCTCGACGCCGGCGGCGGCGTAGTTCGCGCGCAGCTCGTCGATCTGCTTGGCGCCGCTCTGGTGCGTCACCGTGGGCCGATCCTGCGGCGCGATCAGCGCGAGCGCCTTGGGCACCACCGAATTGAGCGCGCGGGCACCGAGGCTGCCGCCGACCACGAGCAACCGCAGCGGCCCGCTGCGCCCGGCGAAGCGCCGCGCCGGCGGGGCTTGCGTGGTGAACTCGGCGCGCAGCGGATTGCCGATCCACTCGGCCTTCTTGAACGCGCCCGGAAACGCGCTGTAGACGCGATCGGCCACGCTCGCCAGCACTTTGTTGGCCAGGCCGGCGACTGAATTCTGCTCGTGCAGCACCAGCGGACGGTTGAGCAGCACACTCATCATGCCGCCCGGAAAGGTGATGTAGCCGCCCAGCCCGACCACCACGTCGGGACGCACGCGGCGCAGCACGCCGATGCTTTCCCAGAACGCCCGGAGCAGCCGCATCGGAAGCATGAAGAGCGTGAGCGGGCCCTTGCCGCGCACGCCGCCGAAGCGCACCGGCTCGAAGGCGAAGCCGCGCGGCGGCACCAGCCGTTCTTCCATGCCGCCGGGCGCGCCCAGCCAATGCACGCGCCAGCCGCGTCCGCGCAAGGCCTCGGCCACGGCCAGGCCTGGAAAGATGTGACCGCCGGTGCCGCCGGCCATCACGAGTGCGGTGCGTGCGACGCTCACAGCCGGCCTCCACGCATGAGCACCCGGTTCTCATAGTCGATGCGCAGCACGATCGCCAGCGCGACCACGTTCATCAGGATGGCGGAGCCGCCGAAGCTCATCAGCGGCAAGGTCAGCCCCTTGGTCGGCAGTGCGCCCAGGTTGACGCCCATGTTGATGAAGGTCTGGAAGCCGACCCACACGCCGACGCCCTGCGCCACGAGGCCTGAGAACACGCGGTCGAGCGCGATCGCTTGCCGCCCGATGTGCATGATCCGGCGCGTGAGCCAGAGGAAGAGGCCGATCGCGAGCAGCACCCCGACCAGCCCGAATTCCTCGCCGATCACGGCCAGCAGGAAGTCGGTGTGAGCCTCCGGCAGCCAGTGCAGTTTCTCGACGCTGCCGCCCAGCCCCACGCCGAAGATCTCGCCGCGCCCGATGGCGATCAGCGAATGCGACAGCTGGTAGCCCTTGCCGAGCGCGTGCTCCTCGCTCCAGGGATCGAGGTAGGCAAAGATCCGCTCGCGCCGCCACTGGCTCGACGCCACGATGGTGGCGAAAGCGGCGACCACCAGCGTGGCGATCACGAAGAACATCCGTGCGTTGACGCCGCCCAGAAACAGGATGCCCATGGCGATGACCGCGATCACCATGAAGGCCCCCATGTCGGGCTCGGCCATGACGAGCATGCCCACCACCACCACCGCCACGCCCATCGGCAGCACGGCGCGGAAGAAGCGTTCCTTGATTTCCATCTTGCGCACCATGTAGCTGGCGGCGTAGAGAATCATCGCCAGCTTGGCAAGCTCGGAGGGCTGGAAGCGCATGATGCCCAACGGCAGCCAGCGCCTCGCGCCGTTGACGTTGATGCCGACGTGCGGAATCAGCACCGCGATCAACAGCAGCAGCGACGCCACGAAGAGCCACGGTGCGGCGCGCTCCCAGGTCTTCATCGGAATCTGGAAAGCCAGGAGCGCGGCCACGAAGGCGATTGCGATCGATGCGGCGTGGCGCGTGAGAAAGTAGGCCGGCCCGTAGCCGGCGCGTGCAAAGCGCGGGTTGTCCGGCAGGGCGATCGAAGCCGAATACACCATCACCAGGCCCCACGCCAGCAAGGCGACCGTGACCCACACCAGCGCCTGGTCGAAGCCCAGCACGCGCATCGGCGCCGCCTTGGTCTGTGTCACGCTGCCGCCCCCCAGTCGCACAGGAAGATGCATCGGCATCGCGTCGACGCTGCTGCGCGCGCGGCCGAACCAGGCGGCGAGCCGGCCGGCTTTGGGAGTTCCGATTTCATCGGCTGAAGCGCTCACCAGATACTCTCCCGATCACGTTCGCGCGGCGATTCCGCGAACGCCTGCACCGTGGCGCGGAACACGTCGCCCCGATGTCCGTAGTTTTCGAACATGTCGAAGCTGGCGCACGCCGGCGACAGCAGCACTGCGTCACCGGGCCGCGCGAGCCGTGCGGCGATGCGCACGGCCTCTTCCATCGACCCGGCCCGCTCCAGCGGCCGGCCGGTTGCGGCGAGCGCCGCCTCGATCAATGGCGCGTCCCTGCCGATGAGAACCACGCCGCGCGCCACGTCGCGCACCGGCGCGGCGAGCGGACCGAAGTCCTGCCCCTTGCCTTCGCCGCCCAGGATCGCCACCACGCGGCGCTCTTCGCCCAGGCTGGTCAGCGCGGCGACGGTGGCACCGACATTGGTGCCCTTGCTGTCGTTGAAGTATTCGACCTCGTCGACGATGCCCACCGGCTCCACGCGATGCGGCTCGCCGCGGTATTCGCGCAGCCCGTAGAGCATCGGCGCGAGCTGGCAGCCCGCCGCCGTGGCCAGCGCCAGCGCCGCCAGCGCGTTCAGTGCGTTGTGCCGGCCGCGGATGCGCAGTGCGTTGGCGGGCATCAGGCGCTGGATGAAGATCTCTTCTTCTTCGGCCTCGGCGCCGCGCTTGCGCTTCTGGGTTTCGTCCGCCTCGAGCGCACGCACCAGCCAGCCCATGCCGTTGATGGTCTCGATGCCGTAGTCGCCCGGGCGGCGCGGCAGGTCGGCGCCGAAAGTGATCACGTTGCGCGGCGATTGGCCGCGAGCCAGCTTGACCTTGACCGGCGCCATGGCCATCACCGCCGCGTCTTCTCGATTGAGCAGCATCGCGCCGCGCTCGCCGAACACCCGCGCCTTGGCGGCCGCGTAGGCCTGCATGTCGCCGTGCCAGTCGAGGTGGTCCTGGGTCAGGTTGAGCACCGTCGCGGCCGTCGGTTCGAAGCCCTGCACGCCGTCGAGCTGGAAGCTGGAGAGTTCGAGTACCCACACCTGGGGCAGGTCGCCGGCGTCGATGCGCGCCGACAGCGTGTCCAGCAGCGTCGGCCCGATGTTGCCAGCCACGGCCACCGTCTTGCCGGCGCAGGCAACGAGCTGCCCGGCGAGCGTGGTGACGGTGGTCTTGCCGTTGGTGCCGGTCACGGCCAGCACCTGAGGCGCGTAGATCGGCCGGGGCGCGACGGGCTCGGGGACGTGGGGGGCCACGTCGATTTCGGATTCGGCACCGGCTTCGACTTCGGCGCTGGCTTCGGTTTCGGCGCTGGCTTCGGTTTCGCTTTCCGTGCCGGCTTGCAATTCGGCTTCGGACTGGACCTCGTCGCTGGCGCCCCTCTCGGCGTCGGAACGGGCCTCTGCGTCGGTGCGCTCGACGTCCACATCGACACCGACGTCGGTATCTGCAGGCACAGCTTCGGTATGACCCGCCTCGACGTGCCCGGCATCGACAAGCCCGGCGTCGGCCTCGATCTCAGGGAAAGCGCCAGCATCGCGCAGATCCGCCAGCCCACGCGCGAACAGATCCAGCTCGCCGCCGACGGCCAGCCCGACAGCCCGCGCCGCGTCGACCACCGGCGCCACGTCGGCCGGCGACAGGCCCGGCGAGCGGTACACCGCCCGCACGGGCGTGCCTTCGACCAGTGCCGGCGAGAACGGGCCGGCGACGAAGCGGGCCTCGGGCCATTCGGCTCTGAGCGCGGAAAGCTGCGGTGGACTCTCGCGCGTGTCGGCCACCGTCACGTGTGCTCCGTGGCGAGCGCACCAGCGCGCCATCGCCAACCCGGACGCGCCGAGGCCGAGGATCAGTACATGGAGGTCTTGCAGATGCCGCATGGGGCTACCTCAGCTTCAGACTCGACAGACCCACCAGGCACAACAGCATGGTGATGATCCAGAAGCGCACGACGACCTGCGTCTCGCGCCAGCCGCTCTTCTCGAAATGATGGTGCAGCGGCGCCATCTTGAGAACCCGCCGGCCTTCGCCGAAACGTTTCTTGGTGTATTTGAAATAGGTGACCTGCGCCATGACCGAGATGGCCTCCACCACGAAGATGCCGCCCATCACGAAGAACACGATCTCCTGCCGCACGATGACCGCCACTGTGCCCAGCGCGCCGCCCAGCGCCAGCGCGCCGACGTCGCCCATGAACACCTGCGCGGGATGCGTGTTGAACCAGAGGAACGCGAGCCCCGCACCGGCCATGGAGGCGCAGAACACCAACAGCTCGCCCGAGCCCGGAATGTGCGGAAACAGCAGGTAACGCGAAAACACCGCGCTGCCGGTCACGTACGCGAAGACGCCGAGGGCCGAGCCGACCATCACCACCGGCATGATCGCCAGGCCGTCGAGGCCGTCGGTCAGGTTCACCGCATTGCTCGCGCCGACGATCACCAGATAGGTCAGCACCACGAAGCCGATGCCGCCCAGCGGATAGCTCACTTCCTTGAAGAACGGGACCAGCAGATTGATCTTGGGCGGAAAGCCCAGATCGAAGCCCGAGCGCACCCAGGCCGAGAACAGTTCGAGCACCCGCCAGTTGGAGCTTTCGGAGATGCTGAAGAGCAGATAGAAGCCGGCCACGAGCCCGACGACCGACTGCCAGAAGTACTTCTCGCGCGAGCGCATGCCTTCCGGGTCCTTGCGCACCACCTTGCGCCAGTCGTCGACCCAGCCGATGGCGCCGAAGCCGAGCGTGACCCACAGCACGATCCAGACGAAGCGGTTCGACAGGTCGAACCACATCAAAGTCGAGAAGGCGATCGCGAACAGCACCAGCACACCGCCCATGGTGGGCGTGCCGCTCTTGGTGAGGTGCGTTTCCATGCCGTAGCCGCGCACCGGCTGGCCGATCTTGAGCGCCGTGAGACGCCGGATGACGAAAGGCCCGGCCAGCAGGCCGACCAGGAGTGCCGTGAGCGCGGCCATCAGCGCCCTGAACGTCAGGTACTGAAAGATGCGCAGGAAGCCGAATTCCGGCGACAGCGTCTGCAGCCATTGAGCAAGACTCATCAGCATGCGATGTGGACCTTACGCTGCACCTGGGGCTCCCTTGTGTTCTTGTCGTGATTCGTCGGCCGCGGCGGCGATCGCCTGGACCACGCGTTCCATGCGCATGAAGCGCGACCCCTTCACCAGCACGCTCGCGGCGTCCGGCAGTTGTGCCTGTACGGCATCGACGATCGCGTCGATGGATTCGAAATGCCGCGCCCGTCCCTGGTGGCCGTCGGCCTGCTCGAACGCGGACACGCTGCTGCGCGATTCGTCGCCGAGGGCGAAGAGCCGATCGATGCGCTGGCGTTGAGCCCACTCGCCGATCTCGGCATGGAAGCGCGGTCCGTGGACCCCGACTTCGCCCATGTCGCCGAGCACCAGCAGGCGTGGGCCGGGCAACCCGGCCAGCACGTCGATGGCCGCGCGCACCGAGTCGGGATTGGCGTTGTAGCTGTCGTCGACCAACGTGAGGCTCTGACCGCTGCCGAACACGACGTTCGTGGCGCTGGAACGCCCCTTGACCGGGACGAATTCCGCAAGCCCTTCGGCGATCTGCTCCAGCGAGACGCCCGCGGCCAACGTGCAGCTCACTGCGGCCAGCGCATTGACCACGTTGTGCCGGCCCGCGATGCGCAGCGATGAGCCGACTTCGCCGAGTGGCGTGCGCGCACGGAACTCCCACGCTCCATTGCGCCAGTCGGCATGGATCAGCGCGATGTCGGCATCGGGGTGTTCGCCGAAGCACAGGCAGCGGCGCGGTGCGCCTTCGTGCGCGATTTCGGTCCACAGCGCCGTGAACGGATCGCCGTGCGGAAACACAGCCGTGCCGTTGGCCGGCAGCGCGGCGATGGTGGCCGCGTTCTCGCGGGCCACGGCCTCGACCGAATCCATGAACTCCTGGTGCTCACGCTGCGCGTTGTTGACGAGCGCGATGGTCGGCCGCGCCATCGCGGACAGGCGCGCGATCTCGCCCGGATGGTTCATGCCGAGTTCGACCACGGCCAGCTGGTGCTGCGCCTGAAGCCGCAGCAGCGTCAGCGGAACGCCGATCTCGTTGTTGAAGTTGCCGGCCGTGGCCAGCGAGCGTTCCGGCCGCGCCGCCCGCAGGATGGCCGCGATCATCTGCGTCACGGTGGTCTTGCCGTTGCTGCCGGTGACGGCGATCAGCGGCAGCTCGAACTGCGCGCGCCAGCCGGCTGCCAGCGCGCCGAGCGCGGCCAGCGTGTCGGGCACTTCGAGCCCGGCCAGGCCCGCCGCGGC
>JAHJOG010000194.1 GCA_018820395.1 Gammaproteobacteria bacterium
CAACTGGGTCTTCCAGCTGGCCCGCAGGGTATGGTCCTGGAGCTGGCCGAACAGAACGTCGACCTGCTCGAGCCAGCCTTGCCACAGCGCGCGAACCTCTTGAACCAGCGCGATGGCGGCCGCGACGCGGTCGCCGAGCAACTCACCGCCCGCGACTTCGCCGTCTTCGCTCTTGCCGAGCGGCAGGTTGCCGCGCTCGAAGAAGGCCTGGAGCTCGTCCGCCAGCGCGATCTTGTTGCGCAGCGAGAGCTCGATGTTGATGCGCTCGATGCCATCCGTGTATTCGGCCATGCGCGGCAGCGGAATCACCACGTCTTCGTTGATCTTGAAGGCGTTGGTGTGCTTGCTGATCGCGGCAGTGCGCTTGCGGTCGAGCCAGAATTTCTTTCGGGCTTCGGGGCTGATGGCGACGAAGCCTTCGCCGCTGCGCGAATTGGCGATGCGAACCACCTCGGAGGTCGCCCGGGCGACCGCATCCGCATCGTCGCCAGCGATGTCGCCGAAGAGAACCATCTTGGGTAGCGTGGAAGACGAGCCGCCGCGATCTCCACCGCCGTGCTTCTTCGACTTGGTCGCATAGCCGACCGCCTTGAGATAGCGGTCGTCCAGGTGCTCGAGCCCGGCGAGCAGCACACCCGAGCGCTTCTGCTCGGCGAACATGAAGTCCTTGATTTCGACGATGCTGGGCACGGCGTCCTTGGCGTTGCCGAAGAACTCCAGACACACGGTGCGCGTGTGGGCCGGCATGCGGTGCACGATCCAGCGGGCGCTGGTGATCAGGCCATCGCAACCCTCCTTCTGGATGCCGGGCAGGCCGGAGAGGAACTTGTCGGTCACGTCCTTGCCGAGACCTTCCTTGCGGAAGGTCTTGCCCGGAATCTCGAGCCGCTCTTCGCGCAACGGCGTCTTGCCGTCGGCCGCGAAATACTGCAGCCGGAACACGGCCTTTTCGGCGTCGTGGATCTTGCCCAGGTTGTGCTGTTCGCGGGTGACTTCCAGCCACTGCGCATCCGGCGTCACCATGCGCCACGAAGCCAGGTTGTCGAGCGCCGTGCCCCAGAGCACCGCCTTCTTGCCGCCGGCGTTCATGGCCACGTTGCCGCCGATGCACGAGGCCTCGGCAGACGTTGGGTCGACGGCGAAGACGAAGCCGGCCCGTTCGGCAGCGTCGGCGACGCGCTGCGTCACCACGCCGGCTTCGGTCCAGATCGTCGGCACGGGCTGCGGAACGCCCGGCAAGGTCATCATCTCGACCTCGGTCATCGCCTCGAGCTTTTCGGTGTTGATGACTGCGCTGTTCCAGGTCAGCGGGATGGCGCCGCCCGTGTAGCCGGTGCCGCCGCCCCGGGGAATGATGGTCAGGCCGAGTTCGATGCACCCTTTGACCAGGCCAGCCATCTCGGCTTCGGTGTCGGGAGTGAGCACGACGAAGGGGTATTCGACCCGCCAGTCGGTGGCGTCGGTGACGTGCGACACGCGTGAGAGCCCGTCGAACTTGATGTTGTCCTTGGCCGTGAGCCGGCCCAGGGCTCGGGTAGTCTTGCGCCGGAGCGCTGCCGTCTCCCGGAACATCGCATCGAAGGCCTGCACCGATTCGGCCACCAGCGCCGTGAGTTCACCGACCAGGCCGTCGCGCGGCGTGGCCGCGTCAGGGGTCCGGCGCTTCTGCACCTCTGACAGGCGGTGCTGCAGCGCCTCGACCAACTGCACCCGGCGCTTCGGGTTGTCCAGCAGGTCGTCGACCAGATAGGGATTGCGCTGCACCACCCAGATGTCGCCCAGCACCTCGTAGAGCATGCGCGCGGAGCGGCCGGTGCGGCGCTCGGCGCGCAGCGACTGGAGCAGCTCCCACCCGCGCTCGCCCAGGAGGCGGATCACGATTTCCCGGTCGGAGAAGCTCGTGTAGTTGTAGGGAATTTCACGCAATCGTGCAGGCTCTGCGGCCTGCGACAACAACGCCGTCAAGGCGGTCGGAGCATTCATCGGGAGTGGGCCTCGGTCGGGCGCTGCGCGCCCACGAACCAGGGAGGCGATTTTAGTTCACCCCCGCTCCGCGCGCGCTCTGCCGCTAGAAGAGCACCCTGCTTCGGATGGTGCCCGGGACCTTGTTGAGCTTTTCCAGTGCCAGATCGGACGAAGCTGCGTCGATGTCGGTCACCACGTAGCCGACCTTCTCATTGGTCTGCAGGAACTGGGAGGCGATGTTGATGTGGTTGTCCGAGAAGATCCGATTGATCTCCGACAGCACGCCGGGCACGTTGCGATGCACATGCAGCAGGCGATGCTTGCCGGCATGCGCCGGCAGCGCGACCTCCGGAAAATTCACCGAAGAGGTCGAGGTGCCGTTGTCGCTGAACTTGACCAGCTTCTCGGCCACCTCGACGCCGATGTTGGCCTGCGCCTCCATGGTCGAGCCACCGATGTGCGGCGTCAGGATCACGTTGTCCAGCCCGCGCAGCGGCGACTGGAACTCGTCCTTGTTGCTGCGCGGCTCGACAGGAAACACGTCGACGGCGGCGCCGAGCAGCCGTTTCTCCTTGAGAGCATCGGCCAGCGCCTCGATCTCGACGACCGTGCCGCGCGACGCGTTGATGAGAATGGCCCCTGGCTTCATCGCCGCGATCTCGGCGGCGCCGATCATCCATTGGGTCGCGCGGGTCTCAGGCACGTGCAGGCTCACGATGTCGCTCTGGGCGAGCAGATCGGGCAGCAGCCGAACCTGCCTTGCATTGCCGAGCGGCAGCTTGGTCACGACGTCATAGAAGGCGACATGCATGCCCAGCGCCTCGGCCAGGACCGACAGCTGCGCCCCGATCGAGCCGTAGCCGACGATTCCCAGCGTCTTTCCGCGGATCTCATAGGCGTTGTCGGCCGACTTGAGCCAACCACCCCGATGCGCGGCGGCGCTCTTCTCGGGGATGCCCCGCAGCAGCAGAATGGCCTCCGCAAGAACCAGTTCGGCCACCGAGCGCGTGTTCGAGTAAGGAGCGTTGAAGACGGCGACGCCGTGTTCTCGTGCCGACTCTAGGTCGACCTGATTGGTCCCGATGCAGAAGCAGCCGACGGCCACCAGCTTGCGCGCCTGGGCGAAGACCTCGGCCGTCAACTGCGTGCGCGAACGGATGCCCAGGAAATGCACGTCCGCGATTCGCGCCTTGAGTTCGGCGTCCGACAAGGCGCCGGACACCGTCTCGACGTTCGGATAGCCCGCCGCGTTGAGCACTTCAAGTGCGGAGGGATGGATGCCTTCGAGCAGCAGAAAACGAATTCGGCTCTTGTCGAAAGAAGTCGGGCTGGCAAGCGTCATGAGCGGCTTCGACGCATGTCGGGACTGCGTCGAAAAAATGGGTGGCGATGCTAGCATCATGCAACTCGTCGTCGCCTCTTGCGTCCTCGCCCCTTGTTTTTCGCTTTCGTGAAAAGGGTTTCCCCCGTTGGAGCCGGACGCTTCGAATGCGACAAATATGACGCTGCCGTGTCACATTCGCGGCCTAGCATCCGCGCTTTCGTTTTCTCTCTCAGGAGTTTTCATGCGATTCAAGACACTCGCCCTGGCCACGACCTTGGCGGCGACGCTGTGCGTGCCTGCGCACGCACAGACCGAAATCCAGTGGTGGCACGCCATGAGCGGACCGCTCGGAGAATGGGTGAGCGACCTGGCCAAGCAATACAACGCGAGCCAGAAGGAATACAAGATCGTCCCGACCTACAAGGGCAACTATGACGAGGCCATGACGGCCGCCATCGCTGCCTATCGCTCGGGCAATGCGCCCAACATCCTGCAGGTGTTCGAGGTGGGCACCGCCACCATGATGGCTTCGAAGGGCGCCATCAAGCCGGTGGCCGAAGTCATGAAGGAAGGCGGCGCCAAGTTCGACCCCAAGGCCTACATTTCAGCCGTCGCCGGCTATTACACGGCGCCCAACGGGCAAATGCTGAGCTTCCCCTTCAACAGCTCGACGACCATCTTCTATTACAACAAGGACGCCTTCAAGGCCGCTGGCCTCGACCCGGAGAAGGCCCCGAAGACCTGGCCCGAAGTGGTGGCTGCCGCGGCCAAGCTCAAGGCCAGCGGCCACAAGTGCCCGTTCACCACCAGCTGGATCAGCTGGACGCAACTCGAAAGCTTTTCGACCTGGCACAACACGCTGTTCGCGACGCAGAACAACGGCTTCGGTGGCACCTCGGCGCGCCTGGCCTTCAACTCGCCGCTGCACCTGCGCCATTTCGACAACCTGGCCAACATGGCCAAGCAAGGGCTCTTCGTCTACAAGGGTCGCGCCAATGCCGCCGACTCCACCTTCCCGGCCGGGGAGTGCGCCATGATGACCGGCTCCTCCGGGCTCTATGCGCGGGTTGCCAAGGACGCCAAGTTCGCCTACGGCATCTCCGCCCTGCCCTACTACCCTGACGTGGAAGGTGCTCCGCAGAACACCGTCATCGGCGGCGCCAGCCTGTGGGTCATGTCTGGCAAGAAGCCGGCCGAATACAAGGGCGTGGCGGATTTCTTCGCTTTCCTGTCCCAGGCCGACGTGCAATCGGCCAGCCACAAGCGGACCGGTTATCTCCCGATCACCACCGCCGCGTATGAGCTGACCGACAAGTCGGGCTTCTACAAGCAGAACCCCGGCACCGACGTCGCCGTGACGCAGATGATCCGCAAGACCACCGACAAGTCGCGCGGCATCCGCCTGGGCAACTTCGTCCAAATCCGCACGATCATCGACGAGGAAACCGAGCAGATCTGGTCGGGCAGCAAGACGCCGAAGCAGGCGCTCGACGCTGCCGTCCAGCGGGGCAACGAGCAACTCGAGCGCTTCCAGAAAGCCAACAAGGGCTGATGGAAAAGCGCGTCCTCTTCCGCTCCGGGTGGTTGCCGTGGCTGCTCATCGCGCCACAGATGGTGGTGGTCCTGGTGTTTTTCTTCTGGCCGGCGAGCCAGGCGGTCCTGCAGTCCATGCAGGTGGAGGACGCGTTCGGCACATCGACGGTGTTCGTCGGGCTGGAGAATTTCCGCAATCTGTTCAATGACCCGGCGTACCTGGAGTCGTTCAAGCTGACGGCGGTGTTCTCCATCCTCGTGGCCGGGCTGGGCATTTCGCTGTCGTTGATGTTGGCGGTTTTCGCCGACCGCATCGTGCGCGGCGCCCTGTTCTACAAGACCTTCCTGATCGTTCCCTACGCCGTCGCGCCTGCGGTGGCTGGGGTGCTCTGGATCTTCATGTTCTCGCCGACCCTCGGCGTGGTGGCCTATGCGCTCGATCAACTGGGCTACAACTGGAACCATCTGCTCAACTCGAATCAGGCCCTGGGCCTGATCGTGTTGGCAGCGGTCTGGAAGCAGATTTCGTACAACTTCCTGTTCTTCCTGGCCGGCCTGCAGTCGATTCCCCGGTCGCTCATCGAAGCCGCGGCCATGGACGGCGCCCACCCGTGGCGCCGCTTCTGGACGGTACAGTTTCCGCTGCTGTCGCCGACGACCTTCTTCCTTCTGGTGATCAACGTGGTCTACGCGTTCTTCGACACCTTCGCGCTGATCGATGCGACGACGCAGGGTGGGCCGGGCCGAGACACGTCCATCCTCGTCTACAAGGTCTACCAGGACGGTTTCAAGGCGCTCGACCTGGGCGGCTCGGCCGCGCAATCGGTCATCCTCATGGGCATCGTGGTGGCGCTCACCATCGTGCAATTCCGATATGTCGAGAAGAAAGTCAGCTATTAACTCGCCGCCACGCCGCGCCTGCTTCATCACCCTTTGCGAGGCGCGCCGTGGTTGAACGGCGGCCTTCGCTCGGCATCCTGGCGCACGTGGTGATGTGGCTGGGCGTGCTGATCGTCGCTTTCCCGGTGTACCTGGCGTTCATCGCCTCCACGCACACCCGCGACGAGATCGCTCAGCCGCCGATGCCGCTTCTGCCGGGCAGCCACATGGTGGAGAACTACACCGCGGCGCTCACCGGCTCCAGCGGCGCGCAAGGCTCGAACGCTCCGGTCGGACGAATGATGTGGGTGAGCCTGGTGACCGCGCTGGTGATCTCGATCGGCAAGATCTCGATTTCGCTGCTGTCGGCCTTCGCGATCGTCTATTTCAGGTTTCCGTTCAAGAAGATCGTCTTCTGGATGATCTTCGTGACGCTGATGCTGCCGGTCGAGGTGCGCATCCTGCCCACGTACAAGGTCCTGTCGGACCTGAACATGCTCAACACCTATGCCGGGTTGACCATTCCGCTGATCGCCTCGGCAACGGCCACCTTCTTGTTCCGGCAGTTCTTCCTGACCGTGCCGGACGAACTGGTCGAAGCGGCGCGCATGGATGGCGCCGGGCCGATGCGCTTCTTCTGGGACGTGCTGGTGCCGCTGTCCAAGACGTCGATCGCCGCCCTCTTCGTCATCCAGTTCATCTACGGCTGGAACCAGTACCTGTGGCCGCTGCTTGCGACGACGACCGAAGACATGTACCCGGTCGTCATCGGCATCCGGCGCATGATCGCCAGCGGCGACGCCGCCAACGACTGGAACATCGTGATGGCCACAGCGATTCTCGCCATGCTCCCGCCCGCGGTGGTGGTGATCCTGATGCAGAAGTGGTTCGTCAAGGGCCTGGTCGACACCGAAAAATAATCAGAAAAGAAACCGCTCAATGGCAGGCATTTCGCTCCAGAACGTCATCAAGCGCTACGGCCACGGCGCCAAGGCTAATCAGGTCATCCACGGCGTGAGCGCCGAGATCCGCGACGGGGAGTTCGTCGTGATCGTCGGCCCGTCCGGCTGCGGCAAGTCGACCCTGCTGCGCATGGTGGCCGGCCTCGAAGAAATCAGCTCCGGCGAGATCCTGATCGGCGGACGCGTGGTGAACAACGTCGAACCGGCGCAGCGCGACATCGCGATGGTGTTCCAGAACTACGCGCTCTATCCGCACATGACGGTGTTCGACAACATGGCCTATGGCCTGAAGATCGCCAAGGTACCCAAGGCCGAAATCAAGACACGCGTCGACAAGGCCGCGAAGATCCTCGAACTCGGCCACCTGCTCGAGCGAAAGCCGCGCGAGCTGTCGGGCGGACAGCGGCAGCGTGTCGCGATGGGCCGCGCGATCGTGCGCCAGCCACAGGTGTTCCTGTTCGACGAGCCGCTGTCGAACCTCGACGCCAAGCTGCGTGCCCAGACGCGCATCGAAATCCAGCCCCTGCATCGCGAACTGGGGATCACCTCGCTCTTCGTCACGCACGACCAGGTGGAGGCGATGACGCTGGCCGAGCGGATCATCGTCATGAACGGCGGCGTGATGGATCAGTTCGCCACGCCCGAAGAGGTGTATTCGCGCCCTGCCACGACCTTCGTCGCCAGCTTCATGGGCTCGCCGCCCATGAACCTGCTGACGCAAGCTCCCGGCGTGCGGGCCGGAACCATCCTGGGCATCCGGCCTGAGCACCTCGTGCTCGACCCGGAGGGCTGGTCGGTCCAAGTGGTCCACGTCGAACTGCTCGGCGCCGAGCGCCTCATCTATGGCCGGCTGGGCGATGAACAACTGATCATGCGCGTCGACGAAGGCCCCACGCCGCCGAGCGTCGGCGACACCTTGCGGATCGCCGCGCGGCCGGACAAGCTCCATTGGTTCGACGCGGGCTCCGGCAAGAGGACCGAATGATCCCCTGGCCCTATCCCCGGTGGATTGCCCATCGGGGCGCCGGGCGACTGGCGCCTGAAAACACGCTGGCGGCCTTCAGGCTCGGCGCCGAATTCGGCTATCGGATGTTCGAATGCGATGCCAAGCTGAGCGCCGACGGTGTTCCCTTCCTGCTGCACGACAGCACGCTGGAACGGACCAGCAGCGGACGAGGCATTGCGGGCGAGCTGGGCTGGGGCGAGCTGGCCCAGCTGGATGCCGGGGGCTGGCATTCGCGCAGGTTCGCCGGCGAACCCTTGCCCTCGCTCGCCGGCGTGATCCGGTATTGCCTGGCCAATCATTTCGCACTGAACGTCGAGATCAAGCCGACGCCGGGCACCGAGCGCCAGACCGGTGAGGCGGTTGCAGAGCTCGCCGCATCGTTGTGGGTCGACACGGACGTGCCCTTGCCCCTGCTGACTTCATTCGCGCCGGACGCACTGCGCGGCGCGAGAGACCTTCGCCCCGCCCTGCCCCGCGGGCTCCTGCTCGACACCTTGTCCGATGGATGGATGGCCGCGGCCCGCGACATCGAATGCGTGGCCATTGTCTGCAACCACGCGTTGTGGGACGCCGCGCGCGTGTCGGAGGTTCATGCAGCGGGCATGCGGGCGTTGAGCTACACCGTGAACGACGATTGGGCTGCCCAGCGGCTGATCGCTTTGCGCACCGACGGCATCATCACGGACCGCGTCGACCGGTTCAGTCCGTCGACATGGGATTCAGGAACGCCTGAGGCCGCCTGACAGCATCCACTGGCTGGTGCCGCACGCCAGGACCAGCGCGGCATAGGTGGCGATCATCCCGTCGCGGCCGAAAACGACCAACCCGAGCGCCATCACGACGATGCCGACGGCGAAGTTGATGGCGCCCTGGCTCCACCAGGCCCGCTTTTTCGACGATTTCGGCATCGACAGCCTGGCCAACAGTGCGCACACGAACCCGACGCCCAGGGCGGGTGCAACGAAGTTGAGTATGTGATCGAGAAGATTCAGAAGGCCCATGAGGAGGCGATCGTACGGCGGGGGAAACGGGTGGGGAGACGGGGTAGGAGGCAGGGTGAGGACAAATCGTCTGCGTCGGTATTTGCGCAATAGCAAGCCGGAAGGCCGGGCGGATTTTATAATCACAGGTTATGTCAGTCTGGGCTTTGGGCTTGAACCACACGACCGCACCGCTGGATCTGCGTGGCCGGTTCGCGTTCGCCATCGACCAGATCGCCCCCACGCTGCAGAGCCTGCGGCATTCATTCGGGTCCCAGCGGCATCACCCCCAGGTCGAAGCCGCCATCATTTCCACCTGCAATCGCACCGAGATCTACTGCGCCGCCGACCAGCTCGCAGTCGACCACACGGTCGACTGGCTGGCGCAAAGCGGTGGCGTGGCGCCGTCGCTTCTGCGCTCGCATGCCTATGCACTGCACGACGACCAGGTCGCGCGCCATGCCTTCCGCGTGGCCAGCGGCCTCGATTCGATGGTGCTGGGCGAAGCGCAGATCCTCGGCCAGATGAAGGACGCGATTCGCGCTGCCGAGTCGGCCGGCGCCCTCGGAAGCACGCTCAACCAGTTGTTCCAGCGCTCCTTCGCCGTGGCCAAGGCAGTACGCACCGCCACCGAGATCGGCGCGCACTCCGTGAGCATGGCGGCGGCATCGGTTCGGCTTGCCGCTCAGCTCTTCGAAGACCTGCGGCAAACACGCGTGCTGTTCGTCGGCGCAGGCGAAATGATCGACCTGGCCGCGACGCACTTTGCCGCCAAGGAGCCCAAGGCGATCGCCATCGCGAATCGAACGCTCGAGCGCGGAGAAAGCCTGGCCGCACGCTTCGGCGGTGAGGCCATGCGCCTGGCCGACCTGCCGCACAGGCTGCCCGAATTCGACATCGTAATCAGTTGCACGGCCAGCACGCTTCCCTTGATCGGCCTCGGGGCGGTCGAGCGAGCCCTGAAACTGCGCAAGCACCGGCCGATGTTCATGGTCGACCTGGCCGTTCCGCGCGACATCGAGCCGCAGGTCAAGGCGCTCGAGGACGTGTACCTGTACACCGTCGACGATCTCGCCCAGGTGGTTCAGCAAGGCCAGGAAAGCCGGCAGGCGGCGGTGGCCGAAGCCGAAGTCATCATCGACGCGGGCGTCCGAAGCTTCATGCACTGGCTCGACCAGCGCGGCACGGTGCCGCTGATCCAGCAGTTGAGCGCCCAGACCGACGAGTGGCGCGCCGCCGAGATCGCTCGCGCTCGCAAGCTCCTGGCGCGCGGCGAATCGGTCGAAGACGTGCTGGAAGCGATGTCACGCGGTCTCACGCAAAAACTCCTGCACGGGGCGATGGCTGAACTGCACGCAGGCGATGCCACCGCCCGCGAGCACGCCGCGGCAGCGATTTCGAGACTCTTCCTGCGCAAAGAGCGTTAGCGGCGTCCGCCGTTGCCGCGTGCCTTGCGCGGCGGCGCCCGTCGCCGCGGCCGCCGCCCTTTCCTGATTTCAGACCCCGTTCCCCGCGCCCAGTGCGCGACGCCCCGCATTCGAGGCCCCTTTGAAACCCTTTCTCAGAACCCAACTAGAACGCTACGCGCAACGCCTTGGCGAACTCGACTTCTTGCTGTCGCGCGAAGACATCATGTCGGACATGGCGCAGTACCGGAGCATCTCGCGCGAGCATGCCGAAGTGACACAGGTTGCAGGCCGCTATCAGCGCTACCTTCAGCGCGAAGCCGACCTTGCCGCCGCACGCGAAATGCTCGACGAGCCTGACATGGCGGACATGGCGCAAGAAGAAATCGCCGGTGCAGAAGCCGAGCTGCATCAGCTCGAAGACGAACTGCAGCGACTGCTGCTGCCCAAGGACCCGGAAGACACTCGCAACGCGTTCATGGAGATTCGCGCCGGGACCGGCGGCGACGAATCAGCGCTCTTCGCAGGCGACCTGCTGCGCATGTACACGCGCTATGCGGAACGCGCCGGCTGGCGTTGCGAAATCGTGAGCGAAAGCGAAAGCGAGCTCGGCGGCTACAAGGAAGTGGTGGTTCGCATGGTGGGCAATGACGTGTACGGCAACATGCGCTTCGAGTCGGGCGGCCACCGCGTGCAGCG
>JAHJOG010000195.1 GCA_018820395.1 Gammaproteobacteria bacterium
AATGCTCCGGCGTGGGCGCGACGCTCGACGTCGACGCGATTCCGCGTCCGGCCGGCGTGCCGCTGCTGCGCTGGCTCGGCTCGTTTCCGAGCTACGGCTTCGTGCTGAGCGTGCGGCCTGCCGAGGCCGATGCGGTGCTCGCCCGCTTCGCTTCGCGCGGCATCGCTGCGGCGGCGGTCGGCACGGTGGACGATTCGCTCGCGCTCACGCTGGCCCGGGGCGACCAGCGCGAGGCGCTGTGGGACCTTCGGCGGGAGGCCTTCATCGGCCAGGCGGTGACCGCCGAGCGGCCCACTGCGCCCGAGACGATGTCCAGCGCGCCCGAGGAGTCCGCGCGTGTTTGAGCTCGACCATCCCGTCGCTGCGAGCTCGACCGTCGCGCCCTTGCGCATCGCGTTGCTGACTCATTCGGTCAACCCGCGCGGTGGCGTGGTCCACACGGTCGAGCTGGCGCAAGCGCTGCACGACGCGGGGCACGAGGTCACGGTGATGGCGCCCGCGACCGCGGGGCAGCGCTTGTTCCGGCCCTTGCGCTGCGCGGTCGAGCTGGTGCCCGTCACTGCCGTGTCGCGCGACCGGGTCGAGATGGTCGGCAACCGCATCGACGCCTTCACGGTGCACCTGACGGCGCTGCTCCGGCACCGGAGCTTCGACGTGCTGCACACCCACGACCCGATCGGCGGGAACGCGCTGGCGACCTTGAAGGAACGCGGCCTTATCGGCGGCTACGTGCGCACCGTGCACCACCTCGAACAGTTCGCGCAGCCGCAGTTCATGCAGTGGCAACTGCGCGGGTTTCGCTCGGCGCGCCAGGTGTTCTGCGTGAGCCGGCTGTGGCAAGAGACGCTGGCGCGCGAACACGGCATCGACGCGGCCGAAGTGTCCAACGGTGTCGACAGCGCGCGGTTCTCGGACATCGGCCAGCCGGAGGATGCGGTGCTGGCACAGCGGCTCGGCATCCGCTGCGGGGCGCCGGTGGTGCTGGCCGTGGGTGGCGTGGAAGAGCGCAAGAACACGCTGCGGCTGTTGCAGGCTTTCGCGACGTTGCGCCGCGAGCGGCCAGGCGCGCAGCTGGTGATTGCCGGCGGCGCGAGCCTGCTCGACCACGCGCAATATGCTCGCGACTTTCATGCGCTGGCGCAGGCCCACGGCATCGCCAGCGGGCGGGGAGAAGCGCTTGTCTTGACCGGGCCGCTCGCCGACGCCGACATGCCCGGGCTCTACCGGTTGGCGGACGTGGTGGCCATGCCCTCGGTCAACGAAGGCTTCGGGCTGGTCGTGCTCGAGGCGCTGGCCAGCGGAGTGCCGGTCGTGGTGTCGCGCATCGCGCCGTTCACCGAATACCTGGGCGACGCCGACTGCCACTGGGCCGACCCCTATGACGTGGCGTCGATCGCCCGTGCGCTGGCGGCCGCGCTCGACCACCGGTCGCCGGAGCAGATCGCACGCTCCGCGGCGCGCCTGGCCGCCCGCTTCAACTGGGCGGTGTCGGCGGCTCGCCACGCGCTGCTCTACCGGCAGGGCATCGAAGCGGCGGCGCGCGCCGGCGAGCCGGCCCTGACGATCGTCGACTGAAGGAGCGGTTCATGCCCGTCATGCACTTTCGTGTTCGTTGGCCCGACCAGACCGAGTCGCGCTGCTATTCGCCGTCGCTGGTGATTGCGGATTTCTTCGTGCCCGGCACGGACTACCCGCTCGACGACTTCGTCGCCCGCTCGCGCGAGGCGCTGGGCATCGCCTCGGATCGCGTGCGGGCCAAGTACGGCTTCGCCTGCTCGCAGGCGATGGATCAGCTCGCCGAGATCGAGTCCACGGCCGGGCGCTTCGCAGCGCGGCCGGACGCCACGGTCACCGTTGTCGCTTTCGACTGAACTTCATTTCTTTGAACTGCACACCATGTCCAATGTCGATCCGTCCGTCACCCATTACAGCGTCGTCATCGTCGGAGGCGGCCAAGCCGGCCTGTCGCTCAGCCATGGCCTGCAGCAGCGCGGCATCGATCATCTGGTGATCGAAAAGCGCAGCCTGGTGCACACCTGGCGCAGCCAGCGCTGGGACTCGTTCTGCCTGGTCACGCCCAACTGGCAGTGCAGTCTGCCGGGCTGGCCCTACACCGGGAGCGATCCGCATGGTTTCATGGTCAAGGACGAGATCAACGACTGGCTGGCCGGCTTCGTCGCGCACGTGAATCCGCCCGCGCTCGAAGGCGTCACCGTCGACAAGGTGTCGCGCGTGGGCGAAGCGAACCGCTACACCGTCGACACCAGCGCCGGACGCTTCACCGCCGGGCAGGTCGTGGTGGCGTCGGGCGGCTATCACAAGCCGGTGGTGCCGCGCATGGCCGAGCGCCTGCCGGCGTCGATCGCGCAGTACCACTCGGCGCAGTACCGCAACCCGCAGCAACTGCCCGAGGGAGCAGTGCTCGTGGTGGGCTGCGGGCAGTCGGGCGCGCAGATTGCCGAAGACCTGCATCTGGCGGGCCGCAAGGTGATTCTGGCGACCGGCAACGCGCCGCGCTGCGCGCGCTTCTACCGCGGCAAGGACGTGGTCGACTGGCTCGCCGACATGAACTACTACGACATGCCGGTGACGCAACACCCGCTGCGCGAAGGCGTGCGCGACAACACCAACCACTACGTGACGGGCCGCGACAGCGGGCGCGACATCGACTTGCGCCGCTTCGCACTGGAAGGCATGGAGCTCTACGGGCTCCTCACCGGGCTGGACGGCGACACGCTGGAATTCCAGCCCAACCTGCGCGCGCACCTCGACCATGCCGACGCCGTGTTCAACGGCATCAACGCGTCGATCGACCAGTTCATCGCGCGGCAGGGCATCGACGCGCCGCCGGGCGGCCCCTACGTGCCGGTGTGGCAGCCCGACGCCGAACGCACGACGCTCGGCCTGCGCGCCTCGGGCATCGGCAGCGTGGTGTGGTGCATCGGCTTCCTGCCGGACTTCGGCTGGGTCGACGCGCCGGTCTTCAACGGGCGCGGCGAGCCCGTGCACCTGCGCGGCGTGACGGGCCAGGCGGGCCTGTATTTTCTGGGGCTGCCCTGGCTGCACACCTGGGGGTCGGGGCGCTTCTCGGGTGTGGCGCGCGACGCGGAATACCTGGCCGAGCAGATCTCGCAGCGGCATCGGCTGGCCGATCAGCCGGTGCCGGCGGCTGCGGTGCGGGTGCAGTCGGCCTAGCGCCGCGCGGGTGCGCGAAGCCGGCTGCGGCCGGCGCGCTCGTCAGCCGAGCAGGGCCGAATACGCTTCCACCTTGAACTGCTGCGCATAGGCATTGCCGAAGCCGAAATACCGCTGCGTCATCAACACCGCCGCGATGCCGAGCCGCGGGTGGATCCACCACAGCGTGCCGGCCAGGCCGCCCCAGCTCACTTCGCCCGGAATGTCCTTCGGGTCGGTCGGGGCGGCGGCGTCGCGCACGGCGGAGCCGAGGCCGAAGCGCCAGCCGGGCTGCGTGGGCACGTTGGGAAACTGCACGTGCATGCCGGGCGGCAGTTGGTTGCTGAACATCTGCTGCACGGTGGCGGGCTGCAGCAGGGTGGGGCCGCCCGCGGGATAGGGCACCAGGCTCTGGATGAGGCGGATCGAATCGTCCAGCGTGCTGACGAGTCCGCCGCCGCCGGAGTCGCGCGCCGGTGGGCTGAGGTAGGCGCCGGGGTAGGGCGAAGCGTCTGCGCGCAGCAGGCCGGGCCGGGTCGGGTCGGCCAGGTCGACTCCAACGTAGAGCGCGCACAGGCGGTCGCGCTTTTCGGGCGGCACCCAGAAATCGGTGTCGGCCATGCCGAGCGGCTCGAAGATGCGGCGCGACAGAAAGCGGCCGAAGCGTTCTCCGGTGACGACTTCGACCACGCGCCCCAGCACGTCGGTGGCCACCGAATATTCCCACTGCGTGCCCGGGTGGAACGAAAGCGGTAGCGGCGCGAGCGCGGTCATCATCGCGCCGAGGTCTTGCGACATGTTCCGCACGCCCGCGCCGTTGTAGGCCGTGTAGAGCAACGTGCCCGGGTCGAAGAGGCCGTACGACAGGCCCGAGGTGTGCGTCATGAGGTGCTGCAGCGTGATGGCCGAACGCGCCGGCTCGGTGTCGGCCAGGCTCGTGGCGCCCGGGCGCAAGACCTGCCGGTTCGCCAGCTCGGGGATGTACTTCTCCACCGGATCTTCGAGCCGGATGCGCCCGTCTTCGACCAGCATCATCACCGCGCAGCTGGTGACGAGCTTGGTGCTGGAGAACATCCGGAAGATGTGGTCTTCGCGCAGCGCCACACCGGCTTCGCGGTCGGCGTGGCCGTAGCAGAAGCGGTCGACCACCGTCCGGCCGCGCAGCAGCGCGGTCGACACGCAGGGCAGGAACTCCTGGTCGACCTGGGCCTTCATGGCGGCGTGCAGGGCGTCGAAGCGGGAGACAGCGGGGGCGTCGAAAGTGATGTCGTTCATGGGGACTTTTCTCGTGGTGCGTAGGGGCGCAGAATGCCAGATTCGCCCCGAGTGGGCCGCTATGCTCGGGCTTTCGCACCGATGGACTGAGCTTTGTCTTCCGCCGTCAAGATCTTCCAGGGCCGGTTCGGCCGCATTGCCCTGCTCGACATGAGCGCACCGCTGGTGGGCCATGCGCATCACCATTGCCACATCCTGATCAAGGCGGGTGGCAGCGACAGTGCGTTCATGGTGCGCGGCGTGCGGGCACCGCTCACCGACGACACGGCGGTCCTGGTTAATGCCTGGGAACCTCACGCCTACGTGCACGACGCGCGGCCCGACGAGCGCACGCTGATCCTGGCGCTCTACATCGAGCCCGCGTGGCTGGCGGAGATCCAGCGCTCGCTGGCGCTGTCGGGCCATCCGCGCTTCTTTCCGCAGACGAGCGTGCGCCTCACGCCGGCCACCCGCAAGATCACCGAAGAGTTCGTGCTCGAGCTGTGGTGGGCCGACGAAGTGTCGCCCGGGCGGCTCGAAGACCTGCTGTTCAACCTGATCATCGCGGTGGTCGAAAGCTATGCGGGCTGGCGCGACCTCGCCGGGCTGCTCAAGGTCAAGCCGCCGGTGGCGATGGACCCTCGCGTGCGCCGCGCCATCGCGTTGATGAAGCGCGACGTGGCGCACGAACTCGACGTGGACGATCTCGCCGCGCAGGCCGGTCTGTCGCGCGCGCACTTCTTCACCCTGTTCCAGCGCGACACGCGCGTCACGCCGCTGGTCTATGCCAACGTGCTGCGCTTCGAGGCCGCGGTGCAGCGCCTGACGCAGAGCCACGAGCCGGTCGGTGACGTGGCGCACAGCCTCGGGTTTTCCGCGCCGGGGCACTTCTCGCGCTTCTTCCGCTCGCACCTCGGCATCACGCCGGGCGACTACCGCCGCGTGGTCAACCTGTTCGAGCCGCCTTCGGGCGCCGCGTCCAGTCCAGATCTGATCTGAACTGGCCCGCCGCGGCCGCGTCGCCTGCGGCCCGAAGCGAAGTCACCAGACTTTTTGGTCAGCCGCCGGACGATCCGGTCGATGGCTGGACCATTCCGTTCACGCCGGACGGGTCTTCGTGGCGAGACTGGGCACCTGACAAAACAGCCCGCCCAGGGCATCAGGAGACCAATGCACGCAGAGCCTCAGCTCGCGGCCGCCGCGCAGGAACGCGCCGGCTACGTGGGCCAACGCATGGAACGCCTCGAAGACAGCGCGCTGCTGAGCGGCCGCGGTGCCTTCGCCGACGATCTGGGCGTCAAGGCCGGCACCCTGCACGCCGCGGTGCTGCGTTCCCCGCACGCTCATGCCCGGCTCACCGGCATCCGGATCGATGCCGCGCTGGCGCTGAAGGGCGTGCGCGCCGTGCTGACGGGCGCCGACGTCCAGCGCTGGGCCCAACCTTTCGTGGTCGGCGTCAAGCAGCCGATGCAGCACTGGGCGCTCGCGGTCGACCGGGTGCGCCACGTCGGCGAGCCGGTGGCCGTGGTGGTGGCGGAAGACCGCTACATCGCCGAAGACGCGCTGGATCTGATCGCCGTGGACTACGAGCCGCTGCCGGTGGTGGTGGAGATCGCCCGCGCATTGCAGGACGACGCGCCGCTGCTGCACGACGCGGTGGGCAGCAACGTCGTGTCCGACCGTCGGTTTCGCTACGGCGACCCGGAGGCCGCCTTCGCCCAGGCACGGCGTGTGCAGACAACGGTGCACTTTCCGCGCAGCAGTTGCTCGCCGATCGAATGCGGCGTGGTCATCGCCGAGCATCTGGGCGACGCCGAAGGCTACGACGTGCTGTCCAACTTCATGGGCCCGTTCTCGCTGCACGCGGTGATGGCGATGGCGCTCAAGGTGCCGGGCAACAAGCTGCGCCACCGGATCCCGCGCGACTCGGGTGGCAGCTTCGGCGTCAAGCAGGCGGTGTTTCCGTACGTGGTGCTGATGTGCCTGGCGTCGCGCAAGGCCGGTGCGCCGGTGAAGTGGGTCGAAGACCGGCTGGAACACTTGAGCGCCGCCACGTCGGCCACTGCGCGCACCACTACCATCGCCGCGGCGGTGACCGACGACGGCCGCATCCTCGCGCTCGAATGGGACCAGGCGGAGGATGTCGGGGCCTACCTGCGCGCACCCGAGCCGGCCACGTTCTACCGCATGCACGGCGCGCTGACGGGGCCTTACGACATCGCCAGCGTGGCCGTGCGCAACCGCGTGGTGGTCACCAACAAGACGCCGACCGGGCTGGTGCGCGGCTTCGGCGGGCCGCAGGTGTTCTACGCGCTGGAGCGCCTCGTCGACCGGATTTCGGTCGAGCTCGGGATCGATGCCGCCGTGCTGCGCCGGCGCAACTTCGTGCGTGCGGACCAGTTCCCCTATCGCGCCGCGGCCGGGGCCGTGCTCGACTCGGGCGACTACGCGCAGCTGCTGGACATGGCGCTCGCGGCGGCCGAAGGCCAGGGGCTGCGCCAGCGCCAGGCCGCTGCGCGCGCCGCCGGGCGGCTCTATGGCATCGGCATGGCCGCGATCGTCGAGCCCTCGGTGTCGAACATGGGCTACATCAGCACGGTGCTCACGGCCGAGCAGCGCGCCAAGGCCGGGCCGAAGAACGGCGCCATCGCCAGCGCCACGGTGGCGATCGACCTGCTCGGCGGCGTCAACGTGACCATCGCGTCGGCGCCGGCCGGGCAGGGCCACATGACGGTCTGCGCGCAGGTCGTGGCCGACGCGCTGGGCCTGAAGCCCGCGGACGTGATGGTGAACGTCGAGTTCGACACCGCCAAGGACGCCTGGTCGGTCGCGGCCGGCAACTATTCGAGCCGCTTTGCCGGTGCGGTGGCCGGCACGGTGCACCTGGCGGCGATCCAGCTGCGCGACAAGCTCGCCCGGATCGCGGCCGCGCAGTTCGGCTGCGAGCCGGGCGACGTGGGTTTTGCCGAAGGCCAGATCTTCAGCACGGCCGAACCGGCCAAGCGGCAGGCCTTCACGCGCCTGGCCGCGAGCCCGCACTGGGCGCCCGGGCTGCTGCCGGCCGGCGTGTCGCCGGGCCTGCGCGAGACCGTGTTCTGGACCCCCGAGACCCTCACCGCGCCGGACCCGCAGGACCGCGTCAACACCTCGGCCGCATACGGCTTCGTGGTCGACATCTGCGGCCTGGACGTCGACCCGGACACCGGCGCCGTGCGGGTTGACCGCTACGTCACCGCGCACGACGCGGGCCGCCTGCTCAACCCGGCGCTGGCCGACGGGCAGATCCGCGGCGCCTTCGCGCAAGGCCTGGGTGCCGCGCTGCTCGAAGAGTTCCGCTATGGCGCGGACGGCAGCTTCCAGTCCGGCACGCTGGCCGACTACCTGATGCCGACGGCCTGCGAAACGCCCGACCCGCTGATCGTGCACCTGGAGACGCCGTCGCCCTTCACGCCGCTCGGCGCCAAGGGCCTGGGCGAGGGCAACAACATGAGCACGCCGGTGTGCATTGCCAACGCCTTCGCCGACGCGCTGCGCCCACGCCGCGACATCGACGACGTGCGACTGCCGCTGACGCCGAGCCGCGTGCTGGACTGGCTGGAGACGCCCGACCCGGCGCCGAAGAGCGGCCCACGCCCTGCGGCTGCGCCCGCGTCCAGGCCCGGGCCTGCGGGCGGTGACGGCCTGACACTGCAGGCGCAGGGCGCGGTCGAGATCGCCGCCACGCCCGAGCAGGTGTTCGCGGTGCTGCTGGACCCGGTCGCGCTGGCGCGCGTGATACCCGGCTGCCACGCGCTGGTGGCCGACGGGCCGAACCGCTATCGCGCCGACGTGACGGTGGGCGTCGGCCTGGTGAAGGCGCGCTACGCGGCGAGCATCGAGCTGTCGGAGATCAACGCGCCGCGGCGCCTTCGGCTGGCCGGCACCGGGCACTCGAGCCTGGGCACCGGCGGCGGCGACGGCGTGGTCACCCTCGAAGCCACGGCCGCGGGCACGACGCTTTACTACGACTACCGCGCGCAGGTCGGCGGCAAGGTGGCGATGGTGGGCAGCCGCATGCTCGAAGGGGCCGCGCGCATCATCGTCGCGCAGCTGTTCGAGTCGCTCGGCCGGCAGGCGGCCGGCGGCGCGGTGACGCAGCCGCCGTGGTGGCGCCGGCTGTTGCAG
>JAHJOG010000196.1 GCA_018820395.1 Gammaproteobacteria bacterium
CGGCTTCGGCGAGCGGGACGACGACGGCGACGCGCACGACCCCGGCACCGATGCCGCTTCCGGCGTCGTCGTCTGGCGGGCGCGGCATCGCCATCGCGGCGGCGGCCGTGCTGCTGATCGCCGGTGCGGGCGGCGCCTGGTGGTGGACCCAGGGCCGAACGGACGAGACGCCCAAGACGGCGACGAGCGCACCCTCGCCTGGCGACGCGGCGCCGTCGCCTGCGGCGTCCTCTTCATCGGCGACGGCTCCCGGACCGGCCGCATCGTCGGCGGCCCCGCCCGCGACATCCACTGCGCCATCGACATCCACCGCCGCGTCGAGCGCTGCGCCGCCCGCGCCGCCGCCCCTGCGCACGCGCACACCGCTCGAATCGCTGCAGTCGCTCGCCGAAGGCGCAGCGCCGGGCTTCAACGTGAAGGCGACGCCGGCCAAGGCCGAGGTCGTCACCGGCAAGGACAAGCTCGGCTTCGAGGTGCGCAGCCCGCGCGAAGGCTTCGTCTACGTGTACCTGCTGTCGAGCGGCGGCGAACTCTTCCTGCTGTTTCCCAACCTGCTCGACAAGTACAACAAGATCGCGGCCGGCGCGACCCTGTCGCTGCCGCGCGCGTCGTGGCCGATGAATGCCGGCGGGCCGTCCGGCGTGAACCGCTTCGCGGTGCTGGTCAGCGAGCGCGAGCGCGACTTCGGCGAATCGGGCATCCGCAACGACGGCGTGTTTCCGCAGTTCTCGCTGCCCGTGCTCAGTGCGCTCGAAGCCGCGCGCGGCACCCAACCCCCGCCCTTGCTGGGCAAGCCCGTCTGCGACGCGGGCGCACGTTGCAACGACGTCTACGGCGTCGCGACTTTCAACATCACGGAGAGGGACAGGTAGTCCGCGCGGACGTTCGACCGCGCGGCTGCGAGCCCTCCAACCAGGAGACAGACCATGATCCGACTTGCACATCCCTGTGCTCACGGCGCCGGCCGCTGCATCGCCGCGCTCCTCGTCTGCGGGCTCGCCGCAGTCCTTCCGGGATGTGCCTCCGCACCGCCGGCTCCGGTGCCTGAAAAGCCCGTCGTGGCGCCGGCCGCAACGTCGCCGGCCCAGGGGCCGATCACCATCGGTCGACCGCTCGGCTCGGGCATGCCCTCCGCGCCCGCCTCGGCGGGAACATCCACGGGCTCGACGGGCCGCGCAAACGGGGGCAACGCCAGTCTCGCCGGTCAAGCCCGCACCTTCTCGACCCAGCTCGCCACCTACACCTCGGTCGGCTACGACGCCGTGCCCGGCTGGGCGCGCGACGATCTCTCCGAAACCTGGCCAGCCTTTCTCGGCAGCTGCAAGGTGCTGACGGGGCGCGGCTCGGAATGGAAGCAGGTGTGCGAGCGCGCACGTGCCATTGACCGGCGCAACGACGCGGCGATCCGCGGCTTCTTCGAACGCGAGTTCTCGGCCTATCAGATCCGCGACGACGACCGCAAGCCCGACGGCGTGGTCACCGGCTACTTCGAGCCCGAGATCCAGGGCAGCCGGCGCTATGCCGCGCCCTTCATCTACCCGGTGTACGGCGAGCCGCAGGACATGGTCTTCGCCGACGCGCGCAAGCTGCCGCCCGGCAGCGGCGTGGTCGCAGCGCGCCTGCAGGGGCGCAACGTGGTCGTGCAGAGCGGCCTCAGCACGCGCGACCTGGGCGCGCCGGGGCTCTACGCGCTCGACCTGTCCGAGATCACCCGCGACACGCTCGACCGCAAGGTGCGGCTGCGCATCGAAGGCAAGCAGCTGCTGCCGTATTTCACGCGCGCCGAGATCGAGACCAAGGGCGCGCCCAACGCCAAGGTGCTGGCCTTCGTCAGCAGTGCCACCGCGCTGTACGAGATGCAGATCCAGGGCTCCGGGCGCATCCGCATGAGCGACGGCGAGGTGATCCGCCTCGCCTACGCCGAGCAGAACGGCCAGCCTTTCCGCCCGACGCTCGCCAAGTCCAAGTCCGGCAAGGAGCGCAGCAGCGTCAAGACGCGCGGCGGTGCGATCGAACTCGAACTCGACGACGGCGACGACGAAGCCGATGTCGACGACACCAGCGTGATCCGCACGCGCGGCTTCACGCTCGTGCGGCCCGCGGTCAGTGGCCCGGTCGCGGTGCCGGGGCGGCGTGCGACCGCGCCGCTCACCGGCTCGGGCATCAGCGATCCGAGCTACGTGTTCTTCAAGGAAGCCGACGTGCCGAACACCGGCGGGCCGGTCGGCGCGTTCGGCGTGCCCCTCTCGGCGGGGCGCTCGATCGCGGTCGATCCGCGCAGCACGCCGCTCGGCTACCCGGTGTTCGTGTCGACCCGAACGCCCGACGGCGGCGCGCCGATGCAGCGCCTGACGATCGCGCAGGACACCGGCGGTGCGATACGCGGCGCGGTGCGCGCCGACTATTTCTTCGGCAACGGACAGCAGGCGGCCAGCCAGGCGCGGCGCATGAAGGAGCGTGGGCAGCTGTGGATCCTGCTGCCGCGCGGTCTGGCGGTGGCGGCGGCGGCAACGCCCGCGTCGTCGCGGGTCCG
The DNA here is from genome assembly GCA_018820395.1 of Gammaproteobacteria bacterium. Lineage (GTDB taxonomy): Bacteria > Pseudomonadota > Gammaproteobacteria > Burkholderiales > Burkholderiaceae_C > Variovorax. The sequence continues at coordinate 2,534 of JAHJOG010000196.1, forward strand.
CACGCGCGGCGGGCCCGTGGGGGACGACATGCCGCAGTGCCTCGTGCCAGAAGAAGGCATATGCGCTGATTGACTCGCCCCCCAGGCTGCGCGCACTTCGTGTCGCTTCGCCAACCCCCCTGACCGGGGGGCAACCCTGGCGGACCGGCGGAGCCGGATCCGCGGGGTTTCTGGCAATGCAGGTTCAGTGGTTGTCGTTTTTTTGGAGGCTTGAAATGAGCTGGAACATGGATGGGACGCTGGATCCGGACGAGGCGTTGCGCTTGCTGGAGCACATGTCGGGGGATTCGGACAACGACTTCGTGATGCTGATCGAGAACAAGGGCAACGTGGTGGAGGGCGAGTCGGGTCGGGCGCACGAGGACGGCAAGCAGCGCATGGACGTGGCGGGCTATGCGTATCTCGCGGAGGTGGTCACGCCGCCGGGGTCGAGCAAGGGCAAGGTGCGCAACAACGCGTTCATCGTGGTGCGGCGCTGCGACGCGGCGACGGCGTCGATCGCGAGCCTGATGAAGAACCAGGACAGCGACATCAAGGTGCAGCTGTCGGTGTTCAAGGCGGGCGGCGACAACGCGTCGGACATGCAGCCGACGCTGGAGTTCGTGCTGGAAGGCGCACGGGTAGACACGCATTCGATCCTGACGGGCGGCCGGCCCAAGCAGGCTTGCGAGATCGTGTTCTTTCATTTTCGGAAGATCGAGATTCGGTCGGCGCCGCAGGTGAAGACGGGGTTGCGGGGGGCTGTCCGCAGTTGTCTGTTCAGCTGACCCCCCAGGCTGCGCGCACTTCGTGTCGCTTCGCCAACCCCCCTCTTCGGGGGGGCAACACCTACGGACCGGCGGAGCCGGATCCGTGGTGTTTCTGGTAGGGCTCGGCTCGCCCCCAGGCTGCGCGCACTGCGTGTCGCTTCGCCAACCCCCTGCCGGGGGCAACACCGGTGGACCGGCGGAGCCGGATCCGCGGTGTTTCTGGTGAAGAGAA
>JAHJOG010000197.1 GCA_018820395.1 Gammaproteobacteria bacterium
CTTTCGCGGGGTCTCGCAGAACTCGCCTTCGGCTCAGACAGCTGCGAGCCCTGATCCGCGAAAGGCTGCGCGCTTCGGCGGCCCAGAGGCGCAGGCCCGCCCCGCATCGCCCACCGGGCTACGTTGCCTTCGCGAACGCCCTGAGATCCCACCCCGGTGCTTTCGCGGAGGACGAGGCAGTCACGCAGAGCCGGCGCGCGGCGTCACTGCATGTTTGATCCCGGCATCCTCTTCGCGTCGGTCCTGAACGGCCTGACCACCGGCGCCGTCTACGCGCTCATCGCGCTCGGCCTCACGCTGATCTACGGCGTGCTGCACATCATCAACTTCGCACACGGGGCGTCGCTCATGCTGGCGCTCTATGCCGTCTACTTCCTCAAGCAGCAGTGGGGCATCGACCCCTACCTCGCGCTGCCGGTGCTGGTCGCCGGCATGTTCGTCCTCGGCTATGCGCTGCAGCGCTTCGTCATCCACCATGCCGGCCACGGCAAGGACGAGAACATCCTGCTCGCCACGCTCGGCATCGCCATCGTCATGGAAAACCTCGCGCTGCTCTTCTTCAAGTCCGACACGCGCAACATCGACACCGCCTACTCGCTCAGCACCGTCGCCATCGGCCCCGCCATGATCGCGGTGCCCAAGCTCATCGCTTTCGCGGGCGCGCTCGTCATGTCGGCGCTGCTCTTCGCGCTCATGGGCCGCACCGACCTGGGCCGCGCCATCCGCGCCGTTGCGCGCGAGAAGGAAGGTGCCAAGCTGATGGGCATCGACGTCGAGCACGTCTACGCCATGAGCTTCGGCATCGGGCTCGCCTGCCTCGGCGCAGCCGCCTGCTTCCTGCTGCCGGCCTACTACGTGAACCCGCAGGTGGGCGGCGGCTTCGTGCTGGTCGCGTTCACCATCGTCGTGTTGGGCGGCATGGGCAGTTTCGTCGGCGCGCTGATCGGCGGGCTGCTGGTGGGCGTGGTCGAGTCGCTCGGCGGGCTCTACCTGGGCGAGTCGCTCGGGCAGATCGGCATCTTCGCGATCTTCATCGGCGTGCTGCTGTTCCGCCCGCAAGGCCTGTTCGGGGCGCGGGCATGAGCGCGGGTCGGGCGATTCCGTTGCGCGAGGCGGCATGGATCGCCGCGTTCGCGGGGGTGGTGGCCTGCGTTCCGCTGGTCAGCAGTTCGGGCGTGGTGCTGAACTTCGTCATGACCGCGCTCTATGCGACGCTGATCGCGCAGGCCTGGAACATCCTCGGCGGATTCGGCGGCCAGTTCTCCTTCGGCCATGCGCTCTTCTTCGGCACCGGCGCCTACATCCAGGCCATCGCGCAGCTGCAGGGCGGCATCAACGCGTGGGTCGCACTGCCGATGGCCGTGGCGGGCGCGGCGGCGGTGGGGCTCTTCGTCGGCGCCTTGAGTTTTCGCTACGGGCTTAAGGGTTCCTACTTCGCGCTGGTCACTCTGGCCTTTGCCGAGGTGTTTCGCATCCTGGCTCTGTCGGTGTCGTTCACCGGCGGCGGCGTGGGGCTGATGGTGCCGCTGCGCGAGTCGGCCGCCAACCTGCAGTTCGCGTCGCGCGCGGGCTATCTCTGGCTGGTGCTCGCCTTCGTGGTGGCGGCGCTGGCCGTGACCTGCTGGCTGCGCAACGGCCGCTTCGGTGCCTACCTGCAGGCCGTGCGCGACGACGAGGACGCGGCGCGCGCCGTGGGGGTCGACCCGTTCCGCGTGAAGCTCGCGGCCATCTGCCTTTCGGGCGCTTTCATGGGCGCGGCGGGGGCTTTCTACGTGCAGGTGTTCCAGTACATCGATCCGGGCATCGCCTACGGCGCGACGACGTCGGTGGAGGCGCTGGTCGCTGCCATCGTCGGCGGCATCGGCACCTTGTGGGGGCCAGTGCTGGGCGCGCTGGTGCTGCACGTGCTGGCCGACGCCACGCGCAATTTGTTCGGCGAATTGCCAGGGATCAACATGGTGATCTACGGCACGGTGCTGGTGCTGATCGTGATCTTCGCGCCGCGCGGCATTGCCGGCATCGGGCGCTCGGTGCGCGAGGCCTGGGCCGGAAGCGGAAGGGGGCGCGGTGGCTGAACATCTCCTCGCGATCGACGGCGTCTCGCGCGCGTTCGGCGGGCTCAAGGCCGTGCAGGACGTCAGCCTGTCGGTGCGGCAGGGGAGCCTCACGGCGCTGATCGGCCCCAACGGCGCGGGCAAGACCACGCTGTTCGCGCTGATGTCGGGTTTTCTCGCGCCCGATGCCGGCACGATCCGCTTCGCGGGCGAGGACATCACCGGCCATGCGCCGCATCGCAACGCGCTGCTCGGCATGACGCGCACCTTCCAGATCGTCAAGCCGTTCGCGGCCCAGACGGTGCGCGAGAACATCGCGGTGGGCGTGCATCTGCATGTGCGGGCCCGCGGCGAAGCGCTGGCACGCGCCGAAGCCATCGCCGCGCAGGTGGGCCTCGCGCCGCAGCTCGACAAGGCCGCATCGGCGCTCACCGTGGCCGGGCGCAAGCGCCTCGAACTCGCGCGCGCGCTGGCCACGCGGCCGCGTTTGCTGTTGCTCGACGAGGTGCTGGCCGGCCTCAACCCGCAGGAGATCGGCGAGATGATGCCGGTGGTGCGCGGCATCGTCGATGGCGGCGTCACGGTGCTGATGATCGAGCACGTCATGCAGGCGGTGATGCATCTTGCCGAGCACGTGTGGGTGCTGTCGCAAGGCCGCCTCATCGCCGAAGGCAGCCCGGCCACCGTGACCGCCGACGACCGCGTGGTCGAGGCCTACCTCGGCCACGGCACGGCGGCGCGCCTGCGCAAGGCAGCGGGGACTGCTGCATGAGTGCGTTGCTCGACATTCGCGGTCTGAAGGGTGGCTACGGGCGCGTGGAGGTGCTGCGCGGTGTCGACCTGTGCGTGAACGCGGGCGAGATGGTCGCGCTCCTGGGCAGCAACGGCGCCGGCAAGTCCACGCTCAACAAGATCGTCTGCGGGCTGGGGCCGGCGACCGCCGGCAGCGTGCATTTCAACGGCCAGGATCTGAGCGGCGCGCACTACCGTCGCGTGGTCGAGGCCGGCCTGATCCAGGTGCCCGAAGGGCGCAAGGTGTTTCCCAACCTGAGCGTGCTCGAAAACCTGGAACTCGGCTCTTTCGCGCGGGCGCGCGAGCGGCGCGGATCCAACCTCGAGCGCGTGTTCGGTATCTTTCCGCGCCTGGCCGAGCGCTCGCGCCAGCACGCGGGCACGCTCAGCGGCGGCGAGCAGCAGATGCTCGCGATCGGCCGCGGCCTCATGGCCGAGCCGGTGCTGCTCATCCTCGACGAACCCTCCCTTGGTCTCTCGCCCTTGCTGGTCGAAGAGATGTTCACCCTGATCCGCAAGCTGCGCGACGACGGCCTCGCGGTGCTGCTGGTGGAGCAGAACGTCGGGCAGTCGCTCGACATCGCCGACCGCGCCTACGTGCTCGAAAACGGCAGCGTGCGCTTCTCCGGCACGCCGGCCGCGCTGCTCGCCAGCGACGACCTGCGCCGCGCTTACCTGGGCCTGTGAGGCACGGCGGCAACCCACAGAAAGGAAAACCATGAAACGCAGAGACATCCTGATCGCCACCCTGACCGCACCGCTCGCGCTGGGCGTGCGCGCGCAGGCCAACGCACCGATCAAGATCCTGGTGGGCGCGTCCGCGGGCGGCTCGACCGACACCATCGCGCGCACACTGGCGGCCTCGATGGGGCCGCTGATGGGCCGCACCGTGATCGTCGAGAACCGCCCGGGCGCCGGCGGCAACATCGCGGCCGACGCCGTCGCCAAGGCAGCGCCGGACGGCAACACCCTGCTGCTGAGCTTCACCAGCCACGCCATCAACGCCACCCTCTATCCCACGCTGCCTTTCGACCCGGTCAAGGACTTCACCGCACTGACCTGCGTCGCCACCTCGCCGTCGATCCTGGTGGCCAACCCGTCTCTCCCCGCCAACAACATGCGCGAGCTGATCGCGCTGGCCAAGTCCAAGCCCGGGCAACTCAACTTCGCGATCGGCGGCATCGGCTCGTCGCTGCACATGGCCAGCGAAGCCTTCAAGATGCAGTCGGGCACCTACATCGTCAACATTCCCTACCGCGGCACCGCACCGGCGGTGCAGGACGTGCTGGCCGGGCAGGTGCAACTGATGTTCGCGGCCGTGGGCAACGTGCAGCAGCAGATCAAGGCCGGCAAGCTCAAGGCGCTGGGCGTCACCTCGGCGAAGCGGCTGCCGGAGTTTCCGCAGGTGCAGGCCATTGCCGAAGTGCTGCCGGGCTTCGAATCCAGCGCCTGGTTCGGGCTCTTCGGGCCGGCGGGCATGCCGGCGGACGTGGTGCGCAGCATCGGCGACGCGGCGCGCACGGCGGTCCATCGGCCGGACATGAAGGCCCGACTCGACACCCAGGGCGCGACACCGGTCGGCAACCCGTCCGCAGAGTTTTCGGCCTTCGTGCAGCAGGAGATCCAGCGCTGGGGCAAGGTCGTCAAATACTCCGGAGCCAAGCCCGAATGAGCGCGCCCAGCCCGCCCACACCCGCGCCCCGCACGCTGGCGCAGAAGCTCATCGGCCACGCGTCGGGACGCGACGACTTGGCGGTGGGCGAGATCGTGACCTGCCGCGTCGACCTGGCGATGTTCCACGATTCGTCCGGCCCGCGGCGCCTGCAGCCGATGCTGGAAGAGTTGGGCGCCGAGGTCTGGGACCGCTCGAAGATCGTGCTGGTGATGGACCACTACGTGCCCGAGCGCGACGACGACTCGCGGCGCATCGTGCGCATCGCGCGCGAGTGGGCACGCGACCAGAAGCTCCCGCACGTCTACGACAGCCAGGGCATCTGCCACGTGGTGGTGGCGCAGCACGGGCACGTTCGGCCGGGCATGCTGTGCGTCGGTGGCGATTCGCATTCGCCCACCGGAGGGGCTTTCGGCGCCTATATGTTCGGTGTCGGCAGCACAGAGATGCTGGGCGTGGTCGTCACCGGCGAGATCTGGTTGCGCGTGCCGGAAACCATCCGCCTGTGGTGGGACGGCGCGCTGCCCGCTGGCGTCACGGCCAAGGACATGATGCTGCACATGATCGGGCAACTCGGCATGAACGGCGGCCGCTATCAGGCGGTCGAGTTCTGTGGCCCGGCCGTGATGGCGCTGTCGATGCAGGAGCGTATGACGCTGTCGAACATGAGCGCGGAACTCGGCGCGCAGGTCGGGTTGATCGCGCCGGACGCCATCACCGCCGCCTATCTGGCCGAGGCCGGCGCGCCGCCGATCGACCTCACGCCGTGGTTCACCGACCCCGATGCCGAATCGACGCTGATGCGCTACGACGCCTCGACGCTCGAACCGCAGGTCGCCGCGCCGCACAGCCCGGCGAACGCGGGTGGCGTGAGCCGCTTCGCCGACACGCCGATCGACGTGGCCTACATCGGTGCCTGCACCGGGGCCAAGCTCGACGACCTCCGCGCCGCGGCCAGCGTGCTGCGCGGCCGGCGTGTCGCGGCGGGCGTGCGGCTGATCGTGGCGCCGGCCAGTCTGAAGGACCAGGCCCAGGCGCGCGACGAAGGCGTGCTGCAGGTCTTGCTCGATGCGGGCGCCGAACTGTTCCCGACGGCCTGCGGCGCGTGCTCCGGCTACGGCGACCCGATGGGCGACGTGACGGTCATCTCGACCACCGCACGCAATTTCAAGGGCCGCATGGGCTCGGCGAACGCGCAGGTCTACCTCGGGTCGCCCTACACGGTCGCGGCTTCGGCCCTGCGCGCTTGCGTGACCGATCCGCGAGAGGTGCTGGCATGACGGCCGAGCCGACGATCGCGCACCGCGTCTGGCGCCTGGGCGCGGATGTCGACACCGACGTGCTGGCGCCCGGCCACGCGATGAAGCTCGGCGTCGAGGGCATCGCGAAGTTCTGCCTCGAATCCGTGCGGCCCGAGTTCGCCGGCGAGGTTCGCGCGGGCGACGTGATCGTGGCGGGGCCGAACTTCGGCATCGGCTCGTCGCGCGAGCAGGCGGCCTCGGTGCTGGTGCACCTGGGCGTGGCGGCGGTGATCGCGCCGTCGTACAGCGGGCTCTATTTTCGCAACGCGTTCAACGTGGGGCTGCTGCTGCTGACCTGCGCGGAGGCCGAGTCGCTGCATGAAGGCGACCACGTGCGGCTCGATGTGTCCGGGCCGCGCGTGACCGCGGAAGACGGGCGCGTGCTGGAGTGCGAGCCGGTGCCGGATTTCCTGATGGACATGGTGCGTGCGGGTGGGTTGCTCAAGCAGTTGCAGCTGCGGTTGGGCAAGGACAAAACATGAGAGGGCGCGGCCGTTGCAGCGAGGGGTCTGGGGCAGCGTCGGTGGGCGGTGTGTGTGTGGCCGGCCGACGCCTGCGGTCCTTCGGACTTCGCTGCTGCTCCTCGAAAAAGGCGGGGTCCACGCAAACTCGCTTCGCTCAGACATGCGTGGCCCTGATCCGCCTTTTTCTGCGGTGCTCGCCGCAGGCTCGACGGCCGGCCACACACACACCGCCCACCGCCGCGGATGCGTTGCCGTTGATCGATACCTTCGAGACGCTGCGTCTGCGTGACCGCCTTGTCCTCCGTGAAGGGGCAGCCGCGCACCGACCTCCGGGCGGACCCCAAATCGACAGCACCCTATAGCGAAGAGCAGTACGCGATATGACCCACCCCCTGGACCCCGTCACCCTCGCAGTCCTTCGAGGCCGCCTCGAACAGATCGCCGACGAGATGGACGCGACGCTCTACCGCAGCGCGTTCAACCCCATCATTGCGGAGGCGCACGACGCCTGCCACGGGCTCTACGACGCCGCCACCGGCGACACGCTGGTGCAAGGCAAGTCGGGCCTGCCGGTCTTCGTCGGCGCCATGGCGTTCGCGGTGCGCGCCACGGCGAAGGTCGCGGCAGAGCGCGGCGGCATGGTGGATGGCGACATCTGGATCAGCAACGATCCGTACGACGGCGGCACGCACGCCAACGACTTCAAGCTGGTGCGGCCTTTCTTCCGCGGAGGCAAGCTGTACTGCTACATGGCCTCGGCCGCGCACTGGCACGACGTCGGCGGCGCCGTGCCCGGCAACTACAACCCGGCGGCCACCGAGTGCTGGCAGGAGGCGGTGCAGATTCCTCCCGTGCGCATCGTGCGCGGCGGCGTCATCGACCCCGACGTGCTGGCCATCCTGCGCGCCAACACGCGCCTGCCCGAAAGCCTCTGGGGCGACCTCAACGGCCAGCTGGCCGCGCTCGAACTGGGCGCGAAGCGGCTCGACGGATTGCTCGACGAATACGGCGACGCGCTGGTGCAGCAGGCGCTGGGCGAGCTGCGCGCGCGGGCCTTGCGGCTCATGCGGTCGCACATCGCGTCGCTGCCGGACGGCCGCTACAGCTTCGAGGACATGCTGGACAACGACGGTATCGTCAACGAGCCGCTCACCATCGCGCTCGACATGACCGTCGCTGGCGATCGACTCACGCTCGACTTCTCTCGCACCTCTGCGCAATGCGCCGGGCCGGTCAACATCTCGAAGGCAACCGCGATCGCGGCTTGCTATGTCGCGCTCAAACATGTGTTTCCCGACGTGCCGGCCAACGCCGGCGTGCTCGACGCGGTGGACTTCGTGATTCCGGACAAGCTCGTCATCAGCGCCGAGCGCCCGCGCCCCGTCGGCGGCTACACCGAAACCATCCTGCGCATGATCGACGTGATCTTCAGCGCCACCGCGCAGGCCGACCCGACGCGCGCGGTGGCGCAGGCCTACGGCACCATCAACGCGTTGTCGATCGCGGGGCACCGCAGCGACAAGGGCCGTGAAGGCCAGCGGTGGGTGATGTTCAGCTTCTTCGGCGGCGGGCACGGCGGACATTCCGGCGGCGACGGGTTGTCGCATGCGAATGCGCCGATTTCCACCGCCACCATTCCGCCGCTGGAGATCCTCGAGGCCGCCTACCCGGTGCGCTTCACCGAATGGTCGCTGCGCCCCGACTCGGGCGGCGACGGCGAGCATCGCGGCGGGCTCGGTGCCATCTACGAGATCGAGCTGCTGGAGCAGGGCGCCGAAGCCTACGTTTTCGGCGAGCGCGGCGCTTCGCCACCCAAGGGCATTGCGGGCGGCGGTGAGGCCGCGCCCAACGTGTTCAGCTACGAGAACGCCGGCCAGTGGCTGCGACCGCCGATGGTGTCGAAGATGCACGGCATCCGGCTCGCGCGCGGTGAGCGCGTGCGCCTGGAGACGCCGGGCGGCGGCGGTTGGGGCGATGCCGCGAAGCGGCCGGCCGCCACGCGCGAGCGCGACCGGGCGATGGGCTACGTGAGTCCTGCCAGCCAGAAGGAGGACGGCCGATGACCGTTTCCAAAAACCCTGATCGCTCGAAACGCCTAGTGGTCGGCGTGGACGTCGGCGGGACCTTCACCGACCTCTTCGTGCTTGACGAGACAAAGGGCAGCGCGCAGATCGTCAAGGTGCCTTCGACGCGCGGCGAAGAAGCGCGCGGCTTCATGAACGGCGTCGCGCGCGTGGCCGAATCCGCTGCGGAAATCGCCACCATCGTGCACGGCACCACGGTCGGCACCAATGCGCTGCTCGAACGCAAGGTGGCGCGCACCGGCATCATCACCACGCGCGGCTTTCGCGACGTGCTCGAAATGCGGCGCCGCGACCGGCCGCAGACCTGGGGCCTGCGCGGCAGCTTCGTTCCCGTGGTGCCGCGCGACCTGCGCCTCGAAGTCGACGAGCGCGTGCTGGCCGACGGCACGCTGCACACGCCGGTCGATCTCGACCAGGTGCGCGCGCAGGCGAGGGCGCTGCTCGCCGCAGGCTGCGAAGCGGTGTGCGTGTTCTTCATCAACACCTACGCCAACCCAGAGAACGAGCGCCAGGCCGCCGCCGCGGTACGCGAACTGTGGCCCAACGCGCATGTGACGTCGGCGGCCGAAGTGCTGCCGGAAATCCGCGAGTTCGAGCGCTGTTCCACCGCCACCCTCAACGCGGCGCTGCAGCCGGTGGTGGGTGCCTACCTCGCGCGGCTCGAATCCGATTTGCGCGAGCATGCCTTCGACGGCGAACTGCTGGTGGTGCAGAGCAACGGCGGCGTGATGTCGCGCCAGACCGCGAGCGACCTGCCGGTGCGCACCGCGCTGTCGGGGCCGGCGGCGGGCGTGATCGCGTGCGCCGCCATCGCGCGCGCGGCCGGCTACCCCGACGCGATCACCGGCGACATGGGCGGCACCTCGTTCGACGTGTCGCTCGTCTCGGGCGGCGAGGCGGCGTTGGCCGCGCAGACGGCGATCGAATTCGGCATGGTGATCCGCTCGCCGATGATCCAGATCGAGACCATCGGTGCGGGCGGCGGATCGATCGCGTCGGTGGACGCGAGCGGCATGCTGCAGGTCGGCCCGGAGTCCGCCGGCAGCGTGCCGGGGCCGGCCTGCTACGGCCGCGGCAACCTGCGTCCGACCGTCACCGACGCCAACGTGCTGCTCGGCCGCATCGCGGCAGACCGACCGCTCGGCGGCGGCCTGCTGCCCGCGCTCGACGCCGACAAGTCACGCGAAGCCATCGAGACCCACGTCGCCCGCCCGCTCGGGCTGGAGGTGCACGCGGCGGCCGAAGCCATCCTCACCGTGGCCAATGCGCGCATGGCGGGCGCCATCCGGCTGGTGTCGATCGAACGCGGCCACGACCCGCGCCGCTTCGCCTACATGCCTTTCGGAGGCGGCGGCGCGCTGCATGTCTGCGCCATGATGCGCGAGGTCGGCGTGGCCACGGGCATCGTGGCGCGCTACCCGGGCGTGACCTCGGCGCTGGGCTGCGTGATCGCCGACATGCGGCACGACGCGGTGCAGACGCTCAACCGGCCGCTCGCCGATCTCGACGTGACGGCCGTGCAGCAGCGCATCGCCGAACTCGCCGCGGGCTGCCAGGAGCGGCTCGACTCGTCGGGCGTGCGCTTCGAGGAAGTGCGCGAAGTGGTCGCCTTCGACATGCTCTATGCCGGCCAGACGCACACCTTGCCGGTGGCAATGCCTGCAAGCGACGGCGCGGCGCTGACCCGCGAGCTGATCCAGCGCGCCTTCGAAGCCGCGTATGGCGCTGCGTTCGGCCGCGTGCTCGATGGCATCGCCATCCGCGTGATGAACCTGCGCTACGCGCGCATCGGCGTCCGACCCAAGTTCGACCTGGCCGTGCTCGCGCCAGAAGGCGAGGGCAGCACGACACCGCTCGGCACGCAGCGCGTGTTCCACGACGGGCAGTGGCGCGAAGCGACGCGCTACGCGCGGCTCGAACTGCCGGTCGGCGCGCGCGTCGAGGGGCCGGCCATCCTGGAGCAGGCCGACACGACGGTGTGGCTGGAGCCGGGCTTCCATGCCGAGGTCGACCGCTTCGGAAACCTGTTGGTCAGGCTGGGATGAGGCGCATGGTCTGTGGCTTGTTGGAGCGCTTGAACGGGCTTGCGACCGGCGTTGGCTGGATCGCGCCGACGGGGTGCTCTGCTCCGCGAATGTCCCCCGGCCGGCCTAGGGCC
>JAHJOG010000198.1 GCA_018820395.1 Gammaproteobacteria bacterium
ATCACGCTGCCGCAGCAGGCCGTGACGCGCAATCAGCAAGGCGACGTGGTGACCGTGGTGGGCGACGACGGCAAGCTGAGCAAGCGCACCGTGAAGGTCAGTGAGGCCAAGGACAACCAGTGGGTGGTCACCGAAGGCCTCAAGACCGGCGAGAAGGTCATGGTCGACGGCTTTCAAAAGCTGCAGATGATGCCGCCGGGCACGCCGGTGAAGCCGGTGCCCTGGAAGGCCGCGGCTGCCGATGCCAACGCCAAGCCCGCGGCCGGCGCCCCGTCGGCAGCGCCAGCAGCGCCGGCAGCAGCCCCCGCGGCAGCCAAGCAGTAGGAGCCCGCCCCGCATGGCCAAGTTCTTCATCGATCGTCCCATCTTCGCGTGGGTGATCGCGCTCTTCATTCTGGTGGTCGGCGGCGTGGCGATCACGCAGCTGCCGATCTCTCAATACCCGCCGGTCGCGCCTCCGTCGATCGTCATCACCGCGAGCTACCCCGGCGCCTCGGCGCAAACGCTCGAAGACAGCGTGCTGGCGACCATCGAGCGCGAAATGAACGGCTCGCCGGGCCTGATCTACATGGAATCGGTCGCGCAGGCGAACGGCACCGGCACCATCACCATCAGCTTCGAGCCCGGCACCAACGCCGACCTCGCGCAGGTGGACGTGCAGAACCGATTGGCACGCGCCTCGCCACGGCTGCCGGCGTCGGTGACGCAACAGGGCGTGCGGGTCGACAAGTCGCGCTCCAACTTCCTGCTCTTCACGATTCTTTCGTCCGACAACCCGGCCTACGACCCGATCGCGCTGGGCGACTATGCATCGCGCAACGTGCTGCCCGAATTGCAGCGCCTGCCGGGCATCGGCCAGGCGCAGCTCTTCGGCACCGAACGCGCGATGCGCGTGTGGATCGACCCGGCCAAGCTGCGCGGCTTCAATCTCTCTTCGGCGGACGTGAACAACGCGATCCGCGCGCAGAACGCGCAGGTGGCCGCGGGCGGCATCGGCGATCTGCCCAACGTGCCGGGCCAGGCCATCGCCGCCACCGTGGTGGTGAACGGCCAGCTGTCCACCGTCGAGCAGTTCGGCAACATCGTGCTTCGCGCCAACACCGACGGCTCCACCGTGCGGCTGCGGGACGTGGCGCGCATCGAGCTCGGCGGCCAGGCGTATGCGACGTCGGCGCGGCTCAACGGCCAGCCTGCGGTCGGCATCGGCGTCCAGTTGGCGCCGAGCGGCAACGCGCTGGCGGCCGCCAAGGCCGTGCGCGACAAGATGACCGAGCTGTCGGGCTACTTTCCGCAGGGCGTGAAATGGGACATCCCCTACGACAGCTCGGCGTTCGTGAAGATCTCCATTCGCCAGGTGGCCGAGACGCTGCTCGAAGCGGTGGCGCTCGTGTTCCTGGTGATGTTCCTGTTCCTGCAGAACTGGCGCTACACGATCATCCCGACCATCGTGGTGCCGATCGCGCTGCTCGGCACCTTCGGCGTTCTGTTCGCGCTCGGCTTCTCGATCAACGTGCTGACGATGTTCGGCATGGTGCTGGTGATCGGCATCGTGGTGGACGACGCGATCGTCGTGGTCGAGAACGTCGAGCGCATCATGAGCGAGGAAGGCCTGCCGCCGCTCGAAGCCACGCGCAAGGCGATGCGACAGATCTCGGGAGCCATCATCGGGGTGACGGTGGTGCTGATCTCGGTGTTCGTGCCGCTGGCTTTCTTCGCCGGCTCGACGGGCAACATCTACCGCCAGTTCGCGGCGGTGATGGTGGCCTCGATCTCGTTCTCCGCATTCATGGCGCTGTCGCTCACACCGGCCTTGTGCGCCACGCTGCTCAAGCCCGTCGAGGCCGGACATCACCATGAGAAGCGCGGCTTCTTCGGCATGTTCAACCGCGGCTTCTCGCGCACCGCCAAGGGCTACGAAGGCGTGGTCGCGCGCATCCTGCGCCGTGCTGCACGCTACCTGGTGATCTACGCGGCCATCGTCGCGGCGGTGGTGTTCGCGTACTTGCGCATCCCGAGCTCGTTCCTGCCGCAGGAAGACCAGGGCAACATCATCGTCAACGTGCAGTTGCCGCCCGGCGCGACGCAGGAGCGTGCGCTGTCGGTGATGCAACAGGTCGAGGCCTTCATCCTGAAGCAACCCGAAGTGCAGAGCATGGTGGGCGTGATGGGCTTCAGCTTCTCGGGCCAGGGGCAGAACGCCGGCCTCGCCTTCGTCACGCTCAAGCCGTGGGACGAGCGCACCGAGCCCGGACAGTCCGCGGAAGCGCTGGCCGGCCGCGCGTTCGGCGCGTTGTCGAAGATCCGCGACGCCTTCATCTTTCCGCTCAGCCCGCCGCCGATCCCGGAACTCGGCAACGCCAGCGGCTTCAGCTTCCGCCTGCAGGACCGCTCCGGCGCAGGCCACCAGGCGCTGCTCAACGCGCGCAACCAGATGCTGGGTCTGGCGTCGAAGAGCAAGCTGCTGACGCAGGTGCGCCCCGAAGGCCTCGAAGATGCGCCGCAGTTGCAGATCGACATCGATCGCGACAAGGCCAATGCGCTCGGCGTCACCTTCGACGCGATCAACACGACGCTGTCGACGGCGCTCGGTTCGAGCTACATCAACGACTTTCCGAACCAGGGCCGGTTGCAGCGCGTGGTGGTCCAAGCCGATGCGCCGGCGCGGATGCAGCCCGAAGACCTGCTGCTGCTGAACGCCAGCAACAACCAGGGCAACCCGGTGCCGCTGTCGGCTTTCGCGAGCACGCGCTGGGTCGACGGCCCGACCCAGACCGTGCGTTACAACGGCTACCCCGCCATGCGCATCAGCGGCAGCGCGGCACCGGGCTACAGCTCGGGCGCGGCACTCGCCGAAATGGAAACGCTCGCGCGTCAGTTGCCCGCCGGATTCGGCTTCGAATGGACGGGCCAGTCGCGCGAAGAGAAGCTCGCAGGCTCGCAGGCGATCGTGCTCTATGGCTTCGCCATCCTGGCGGTGTTCCTGTGCCTCGCGGCGCTGTACGAGAGCTGGTCGATTCCGCTGGCGGTGATCCTGGTGGTGCCGCTGGGCGTGCTCGGCGTGTTGCTCGCGACGCTGTTGCGCGCCTACTCGAACGACGTCTATTTCCAGGTCGGTTTGATCACCATCATCGGTTTGTCGGCGAAGAACGCGATTCTGATCATCGAGTTCGCGAAAGACCTGCAGGCGCAGGGCAAGGGCGTCGTCGAATCGGCGCTGGCGGCCGCGCACTTGCGGTTCCGGCCGATCGTCATGACGTCATTGGCCTTCGGCCTCGGCGTGCTGCCGCTGGTGCTCGCCTCGGGCGCGGGCTCGGCGAGCCAGCGCGCGATCGGCACCGGCGTGCTGGGCGGCATGGTCACGGGCACCGGGCTGGCGGTGTTCTTCGTGCCGGTGTTCTTCGTGGTGGTGCGCGGGCTGTTCAAGGGCAGCGCGCGGCAGCGCGAGGCCGACAAGCGGCATGCCGAGGCCGCAGGGATCGAGGAGCAGGACCATGAATAAGCCGTCTTTTGCAACGGCGTCGAAAGCGCGACGGAGCGGATCCGCGCGTCTTGTCAGCATCGGCCGCATCGGCCGCCTTTCCGCATCGGCGCTCGCCGCGGCGCTGGCGTTGTCGGCCTGCTCGCTGATCCCTCAATACGAGCAGCCGGCCGCACCGGTGCCCGCGATCTACCCCGGAACGCAGTCGCAGGATCTCGCCCAGCCCCCCGTCGCTTCGCTCGCGTGGCAGGACTACTTCTCCGACCCGCGCCTGCAGAAACTGATCGAGACGGCGCTGGCCAACAACCGCGAGCTTCGGGTGTCGGTGCTCAACATCGAGCAGGCACGCGCGCAGTTCCAGATCCAGCGCGCAGCCCTGTTTCCGGCGGTGAACGCATCGCTCAGCGAAACGCGACAGCGGCCGTCGCTGACCGGCCCCGGCGTCAGCCAGGTCTTCTCGGCCGGGCTGGGCATCACCGCGTGGGAAATCGACCTGTTCGGACGCATATCGAGCTTGAAGGAAGCGGCGCTGTCGCAATACCTCGCGACCGAGGAAAACCAGCGCGCCACGCAGATCAGTCTCATCGCCGCGGTGGCGAACGGCTGGCTCACGCTCCTGGCCGACGACGAACTGCTCGAGATCACGCGCCAGACCCTCGAGACGCGCGACCAGACCATCAAGCTCACCCAGTTGCGCTTCGACGCGGGTGTGTCTTCCGAAATCGACCTTCGCTTGTCGCAATCGCTCGCCGAGACCGCCCGCGCAGCCTATGCGCAGCAGCAGCGGCTGCGCATGCAGGACGAGAACGCGCTGGCCTTGTTGCTGGGTGCGCCGGTCCCCCCGGACGCGACGTCGGGCAGCGAGCGCGGGCTGCGTTCACTCGCCCCGATGCAACCGCTGCCGGCCGGTCTGCCGTCGGACCTGCTCACGCAGCGGCCGGACATCCGCGCATCGGAACAGCAGCTGCTGGCCGCCAACGCCAACATCGGCGCCGCGCGCGCGGCCTTCTTCCCGCGCGTATCGCTGACCTCGAGCATCGGAAGCGCCAGCAACGAATTCTCGAACCTCTTCGAAAGCGGCACCCGCGCCTGGTCCTTCGCGCCGCAGATCACGCTGCCGATCTTCGATGCCGGCGCCAACCGCGGCCGGCTGGAGTCCGCCCGCGCCGGGCGCGACATCGCCGTGGCGCAGTACGAAAAGTCGATCCAGTCGGCCTTCCGAGACGTGGCCGACGCGCTCGCCGGCCGGGCGACCCTGGGCGAACAGTCGCGTGCGCTGCGCGCGCAGGTCGACGCCGAAAGCGTGCGCTTCCGGCTGTCGGATCTGCGCTATCGCAACGGCATCGCCAGCGGCCTCGACCTGCTCGATTCGCAACGTTCGCTCTTCACCGCGCAGCAGGCGAGCGTGCAGACCCAGCTGCTGCAGCTGCAGAACCAGGTGCTTCTCTTCAAGGCGCTGGGTGGCGGCTGGAGCAGCCGATAGGCCTGCCGGGCGCCGGCCCCAGCGCCGGCCTGGGCGGGCTGCCGGCCGAGGCCTCTCTATAATCGCCGGTTGATTTGAAAAACGCCCCCCGAAGAGCCCCCGTTACCGAGGACGCAATGAGCGACGACCCGCACTACCAGGCCACAGAAGAAGCCCACACAGGCCCGATCAAAAGTCCGAAGCAACTGCTGCTGGCGGTGTTCTTCTCGTTCATCGTTCCCATCCTGATCATCGTCGGCCTGGTGTCGTTCGTGGTTTCCGGCACGCACCCGTCGGGCAATGCCACCGGCGACAGCATGTCGCTTTACGGCGTCTCCAAGGACACCCGCGATCGCGATGTGGCCGAACGCCTCAAGAAGGTCGGCATGGTCGAGATCCGCGACGCCAACCGTCCGCTGGCCACCGGCGAAACGGTGTTCAAGACACAATGCGTCGCCTGCCACGGGTCGCCCGGCATCCCCGGAGCGCCGCATTTGAACGACAAGGCGGCTTGGGCTCCGCGCATCGGCCAGGGCTACGAAACGTTGCTGGAACACGCGCTCAAGGGCAAGGGCGCGATGCCACCCCAGGGCGGTGGCGACTTCGAAGACCTCGAAATCGGCCGTGCGGTGGTTTACATGGCCAACGCGGGCGGTGCGAAG
>JAHJOG010000199.1 GCA_018820395.1 Gammaproteobacteria bacterium
CAGCGGGCGCTGCAGCCGGGGGCGCGGCGGGTGGCACTGCGGGCTCTTCCTTCTTGCCGCAGGCGGCGAGCACCGCGACGGCGATGATCGACGGGATGAGAACGTATCTCTTCATGGTTGGTTATCTCCAGGTTGAATAATGCGAATCGAAAGTCTGAAGAAGCGCGGCGGGTTGCGGCCGATCAGACGCCGAGCAGTTCACGCAGCACCGGCATCTTGGCGTCGAGTTCCTTGGCACCGAAGGCTTCGACCATGCGCCCGTGCTCCATCACGTAGAAGCGGTCGGCGAGCGGCGCTGCGAAGCGGAAGTTCTGCTCGACCATCACAATGGTGTAGCCCTTGCCGCGCAAGGTGGTGATCATGCGTGCCAGCGCCTGCACGATCACGGGCGCCAGGCCTTCGGAAATCTCGTCGAGCAGAAGCAGCCGGGCGCCGGTGCGCAGGATGCGCGCCACGGCCAGCATCTGCTGCTCGCCCCCGGAAAGACGCGTGCCCTGGCTGTGCCTGCGCTCCGCGAGGTTGGGGAACATCTCGTAGATCTCGCTCACCGACATTGCCTGGGCACTGCCCTTGAGCGCCGGCGGAAGCATGAGGTTTTCTTCGGCCGACAGGCTCGCGAAGATGCCGCGCTCCTCGGGGCAATAGCCGATGCCGAGGTGAGCGATGCGGTGCGTGGCCAGGCCGATGGTCTCGACGCCGTTGATGCGGATGCTGCCCTTGCGCGCGCCGGTCAGCCCGAGGATCGCGCGCATCGTCGTGGTGCGTCCGGCGCCGTTGCGGCCCAGCAGGGTGACCACTTCGCCTTCCTGCACCGACATGTCGACACCGTGCAGCACGTGCGACTCGCCATACCAGGCATGAAGGTCCCTGATTTCGAGAACGGCAGTGCTCACTCAGTGCGCTCCTTCGAGTTGGGCGTCGGTGGTCCCCATGTAGGCTTCCATCACGCGCGGGTCGCTGGAGACCTTGTCGTAAGGTCCTTCCGCGAGGACGGCGCCGCGCTGCAGCACGGTGATGGTGTCGGCGATGTCGGACACCACGTTCATGTTGTGCTCGACCATGAGGATGGTGCGCCCCACCGACACGCTCTTGATGAGCTCGGCCACGCGGTGCACGTCTTCATGGCCCATGCCCTGCGTGGGTTCGTCGAGGAGCATGAGTTCGGGCTCCATGGCCAGCGTGGTCGCGATCTCGAGAGCGCGCTTGCGGCCGTAAGGCAGATTGACGGTTTGTTCGTCCGCGGCGTCTTCCAGCCCGACCTGCGCCAGCAGCTCGCGGGCACGCGCCTCGAGCGGCCGCAGCGTCTTTTCGCTTTTCCAGAAGTGATACGCGGTGCCGAGGCTCCGCTGCAACCCGAGCCGGACGTTTTCGAGAACGCTCAGGTGCGGGAATACCGCCGAAATCTGGAACGAGCGGATGATGCCGCGCCGCGCGATCTGCGCGGGCCGCTCGCGCGTGATGTCCTGGCCGTTGAAGAGGATGGTGCCCGACGTCGGCTCGAGGAACTTGGTCAGCAGGTTGAAGCAGGTGGTCTTGCCGGCCCCGTTCGGGCCGATCAGGGCATGGATCGAACCCCGCACCACCGACAGATCGACATCGCTGACCGCCGCAAATCCCTTGAATTCCTTGGTGAGCTTGCGTGTTTCGAGAATGATGTCGCTCATCTCGCGCAAGGGCCCGTGGTGAGGCAGGAAGTTGGGATCATTCGTGTAATTGGAGCACACCGGGGCGGCAGCAGTGACGGGATTGTTTGCGGCCGGCGCCCTCCTGCCTACTGGGGCAAATGCCTATCAGGCCCGGCGCTGCCGGACTCAGTGCGCGCCGGCAGCGGCGTCGGCGCTCGCGGGACCGCGCGTCGGCTTGGCGAGCCACACGAACGGAATGAGCAACAGGAACAGCAGCGCCGAGACGTAGAACACGTCGTTGGCGGCGAGCATGAACGACTGCTGGTCGACGATGCGATTGATCTGCCCCAACACCTGTTCCGGACTGAATCCGCTCTTGCCCAGACCCGAGATGGCATTGGCGGCCGCGGAATTACCCAGGTTGACCGACTCGACGAGTTGTGCATGGTGCATCGCGGCGCGGTCTTCCCAGACCGTGGTGGCGATCGAGGTGCCCACCGCACCAGCGGTGATGCGCGCGAAGTTCGACAGCCCCGACGCCGCCGCGATGCGATCGGGCGGCAGCCCCGACAGCGTGAGGGTCACCAGCGGAATGAAGAAAAACGCCATCGCCACGCCCTGGATGAGCGTCGGGATCATGATGGTCCAGAAGTCGGCGTCGGTATTGAACCTCGACCGCATCCACAGCACCACCGCGAAGATGAGAAAGGCGAAGGTCGCGTAGCGGCGCGGATCGACCTTGCCGATGGTGATGCCGACGATGGGCGACAGCACGATCGCAAAAAGCCCCACCGGCGCCATGATCATGCCGGCCTGCGTGGCGGTGTAGCCCATGTACTTCTGCAGCCACAGCGGCAGGATCACCACGTTGCCGAAGAAGAGGCCATAGCCGACCGCGGTGGCGAGCGCGCCGGTCCAGAAGTTGCGCCGCGCGAAGAGCGACAGGTCGACCACCGGATGCTTGTCGGTCAGCTCCCAGATGAGGAAGAAGGCCAGCCCGACCACGGCCACCACCGCCATGGCGATGATCGCGGGCGAATGGAACCAATCGAGTTCCTTGCCCTTGTCGAGCATGAGCTGCATCGCGCCGACCCAGACGACCAGCAGCGCGAGGCCGACGCCGTCGATCGGCACCTTGCGGGTGGCGCCTTCGCGCGAGCGGTAGATGCCCCAGGTGATCGAGGCCGCAAGCACGCCGACCGGAATGTTGATGTAGAAGATCCACGGCCACGAGATGTTGTCGGTGATCCAGCCGCCCAGAAGCGGCCCCATCACCGGCGCGACCAGCGTGGTGATCGACCACATCGCCATGGCCAGCCCGGCCTTGGTGCGTGGATAGCTCGACAGCAGCAATGTTTGCGACAACGGAATCATCGGACCCGCCACGAAGCCCTGCATCGCGCGGAAGATGATGAGCGTCGTCATGTTCGGCGCCAGCCCGCACAGCCACGAGCTGATGCAGAACAGCAGGATGCTGGTCATGAACAGCCTCACCGGCCCGAAGCGTTGTGTGAGCCATCCGGTGAGCGGCACCGCGATCGCATTGGCCACCGCGAAGCTCGTGATCACCCACGTGCCCTGCGTCGCGCTGACGCCCAGGTCGCCCGCGATGGCGGGCAAGGACACGTTGGCAATCGACGTGTCGAGCACGTTCATGAAAGTCGCGGCAGACAGCGCGATCGTCCCCCAGACGCGCGCGGCGCCTTCGAGGGGTGGCAGGTCCGGAGTGGACGCGGCGGTCGCCATGGCGAGGGGACCTCTTTAGATCGGGTTGACGCGTGCGTGCGACGGCGTGGCCGGCACATTCGACTTGCCGGACTGGGCAGCGGCTCGGTTGGCCGTCGCCTCGCGGCCCAGGTTCTCGTCGATGATCCGCTGCACCTCGGCGTCGGCGCCGCGATCGAGCTCGGCGTAGACGTCGGTCTGCGCAAGCGCGCTGGCGCGCGGTGATTCGGCGAGCATCCTGCCGCTCAGGTTGGTCACGTCGATCTCGGCTTCCATCGACAGGCCGACCCGCAGCGGGTTGGCCTCCAGCTGCTTCGGATCCAGGGTGATGCGCACCGGGACGCGCTGCACGACCTTGATCCAGTTGCCGGTGGCGTTCTGTGCGGGCAGCAGCGCAAAGGCGGCCCCGGTCCCGACGCCCAGGCCGGCGACATGGCCGGTGTATTGCACCTTGCTGCCGTACAGATCGGCAGTGAGCGTGACCGGCTGATCGAGTCGGATGTCGCGCAACTGGACTTCCTTGAAATTGGCGTCGACCCACACTTCGCTCAGCGGAACGATCGACATCAACGGCGTGCCCGCCGAGATGCGCTGGCCGAGCTGCACCGTGCGGCGCGCGACATAACCCGAGACCGGCGCGGGCAGGGTCATGCGCTGCGTGACCAGGTATGCCTCGCGCACCTTGGCCGCGGCCGCGAGCACGTTGGGCTGCTTCGCCACGTCGACGCCTTCGGTCAGCGAGCGATTGCTGGCCAGCTGCTCGCGTGCCGACACCACGCCTGCTTCTGCAGCGGCGAGCGCGCTCTTGGCATTGGCGACGGCGGTGCGGGCATGGTCGAGCTCTTCCTTCGAGACGGCGCCGTTGCCGGTCAGCGCCTCGCGCCGCTTCAGGTCGTCCTGGGCGCGTGCGATGTCGCTCTTGGCCTTGGCGATGTCGGACTGGCGCAGCGTCACCTGCGCGGCCAGCGAGCCGTTGTTCGAGTAGAGCGTGCGCGCCTGGCGCACCGCCTGGGCCAACGCCGATTCGGCCTGTTCGAGCGCGACCTTGGCATCGGTCGGGTCGAGCTGCACCAACGTCTGCCCGGCCTTCACGAAGTCGGTGTCGTCCGCCATGATGGCCATGACGGTGCCGCCCGTCTGCGGCGTGATCTGGACCACATTGCCCTGCACGTAGGCGTTATCGGTCGACTCGTAGTGGCTCGCTACCAGCCATTCGTAGGCGCCCCAGCCGATGCCGGCCAGCAAGACCACGGAGGCCAGCAGTACCAGCGCGCGACGGCGCTTGCCGTTGGGCGGTGCACTTTGTTCTGCGGGAGCAGCGGGCGCGCCCGCTGCTGCGTTGTCGTTGATGTCGTTGTCCATGACGATGATTCCGGAATTCAGCGTTGTGTAGGGGATGCGGCCGACGCGGTGGCAACGTCGGGCTGCCAGCCGCCGCCTAGTGCGCGTGCCAGCCCGACTTGCACGTCGAGCGCCCGGGCCGCCAGATCGACCGCTTCGCGGCGCTGGACCAGCACGGCCGTCTCGGCCGTCAGCACGTTGAGGTAGTTGCCGAGGCCTGCGCCGTAGCGCTGCCTGGCGATGTCGTAGGCGGCCTCGGCAGCGTTCTGCGCGTCGCGCTGCTCGACCTGCTGCCGCGCGACCGACTGCACGCTCGACACCTGGTCGGAAACGTCGCGCAGCGCGTCGATGACGGTGACGTTGTAGCTCTCGATGGCGGCATCGAGGTCCGCATTCTTGCCGCGCAGGTTGGCCCTGAGTCGTCCGCCTTCGAAGATCGGCAGACGGATGGCGGGGCCCACGCCCCACTGCTGGCTGCCCGACTTGATCAGGTTGTCGAAGCCGATGCTCGACAGGCCGGCGAAAGCCACCAGGTTGATGTTCGGATAGAACTGCGTGCGCGCATTGGCGACGTCGCTCGTCGCAGCTTCCACGCGCCAGCGCGCGGCGGCGATGTCGGCGCGGCGGCCCAGCAGGTCGGCCGGGATGCTCGGCTGCAAGGCGATGGGATCGATGCTCGCGATGGCCGGTGCCTTCATGCCGACGGTGGCATCGGGCTTGGCGACCAGCGCATCCAGCGCATGGCGCGCGAGTTCGATCTGCTCGCTCAAGGCTTCGATCTGCTGGCGGGCCTGCGGCAGGCCGCCTTCGCTCTGGCGCAGTTCGAGCCGGGTGTCCAGGCCTGCGGTGACCCTGTCGCGCACCAGCCGGAGCGTTTCGTCGCGCTGGGCCAGCGTGCGCCGCGCAACGGTCAACTGGTCCGACAGGCGAGCCCACTGGAAGTACCCGCGCGCCACATTGCTGGCCAGCATGACCCGCGCGGCATCGGCATCGGCCTGCGCGGCCCGGGCGGTGCCGAGCGCGGTGTCGAGCGCGGAACGGTTCTTGCCGAAGAAGTCGAGTTCCCAGCCCGCATTGAGCTGCAGGGTGCCGGTTTCCTGTATCGACCCACCGAGCGGGGCTGGATAGATGTAGTTGCCGCTGAACTTCTGGCGCGTGAGGTCGAGCTGCCCGTTGACCTGCGGCAGCGCTGCGGCCTTGGCGCTGGCAATGGTGGATTGCGCACGTGCCAACCGCGCACGGGCGACCTGCAGATTGGGATTGCCTTGGAGTGCCTGCTCGATCAGCGTGTCGAGCTGGGCATCGTTGAACCCGCGCCACCATTGGGCGTCGAGCGACGCCACGGGCGCCGTCGTTTGCGCCGGCAGTCCGAGCGATGGGGCGTCACGCAGCTTGGCAGGTGGCTCGGTGGTGCCCATGTCGGCGCAGCCGGCCAGGGTCAGCACCAGCGCGGCGCCCGTTGCGGCGACAACGAGGCGACGTCGATCAGGAAGCAGATTCATCTTTGGCTCCTCGGGCTGCGATGGCGTTCGCGTTGTCGAGAATGCGCGTCAGATAGCCCCGCAGCTGCTGCCATTCCTCGCGGGAGAAACCGGCGAGATGTTCGTTCTGAACACGGCAAAGCACATGCGGAACCTGACGCGCTGCCTCGCGGCCCTCGTCGGTGAGTTCGATATTGACGACACGGCGATCCGATACCGAGCGCACGCGCCGGCAAAGGCCCTTGGCCTCCAGCCGGTCGAGCAGCCGGGTCATCGCACCCGCGTCGAGCTGGCACTCGCGGGCCAGTTCAGCCACCGTCGTTCCATGGCCCAGGTGCAGCTTGTACAAGGGCGCCCATTGCGGAAACGTCGGGCTGCCGGGTTCCCAGAGGCCGTTGGTCACGCTCTGGCCGACGGCCGACGTGATGCGGCGCATCAGGTGGCCGATGCTCTCTTCGGCGCGGTAGTTTTCCGGCCGGTAGAAGTCGGGCACCGGCCCGAGCGGACGTGGTGCCGCTGGGAGCGCGTCGTCGGGCTCGGGGATCACTTCGGACATGCCCGCATATTAGTTGTCGCGGCAATTATTGTCAAGGCGTCATTTGAGTGGGCAAGGGTTGGCTAGAATCCGGCGCATGGCTTCCACTGCAGCGCCCTCCTCGGCCAAGGGTTCTCCCAAATCGTTGTCCGGCCTGGCCCCCTTCCTGCGACCCTACCGCGTGCAGATCGGCCTCGCTGGCCTGTTTCTGGTGCTGGCGGCCGCAACCACGCTGGCTTTTCCGCTTGCCTTGCGCAGCCTCATCGACGGCGGACTCATCGCCAGCGACAAGGGCACCGAAGCCATGGCGCTTCGCGAGCATTTCCTGGCGCTGTTTTCGGTCGCCGTCGCACTCGGCCTCTTTTCCGCGGCGCGCTTCTACACCGTCAGCTGGCTGGGCGAACGCGTCACCGCCGATCTGCGCAACGCGGTGTATGCGCACGTACTCAGGCAAAGCCCGGTGTTCTTCGAAACCACGCAGACCGGCGAAGTCCTGTCGCGCCTGACCGCCGACACGACGCTGGTCCAGACGGTCGTGGGCTCTTCGCTCAGCATGGGACTGCGCAACGCGGTCATGGGCGTCGGCGCGCTGGCGATCCTCATCTGGACCAACCCGTACGTGATGGTGCAGGTGCTCGGCATCCTGGTGCTGGTGGTGTTGCCGAGCGTCTGGTTCGGGCGCCGCGTGCGCAAGCTCTCGCGGGCGAGCCAGGATCGGGTCGCCGACGCGAGCGCCATCGCGGCGGAAGTGCTCAACGCGATCCCCGTGGTGCAGAGCTACACGGCCGAAGACCGCGAGGCAGCCCGCTTCAATGCGTCGACCGACAACGCCTTTCGCACCGCCGTGCGGCGCACCAGGGCGCGCTCGGTGCTGGTGGCGTTTATCATCATCGCGACCTCGGCGGCGCTGCTCTGGGGCCTCTACCAGGGCACGCAGGCCGTGCTGCGGGGCGACATCACGGCCGGCCACCTGGGCCAGACCGTGGTGTACGTGATCATCCTGGCCGGCGCCGTCGCGGTGCTGGGCGAGGTCTATGGCGACCTGCTTCGCGCCGCCGGAGCGACCGAACGCCTGATGGAACTGCTTCACGCCGAACCGGTCATCGTCTCGCCCGCCGCGCCGGCCAAGCCGGCAGCGCCTGCCGCCGGAAGCTCGCTCAGCCTCGAGCACGTGGGCTTCAACTATCCGTCGCGCCCGGACATTCCGGCTCTGCGCGACTTCAGCCTCAACGTGGCGCCGGGAGAAACGGTGGCGCTGGTCGGGGCCAGTGGCGCCGGCAAGAGCACGGTGTTCCAGCTCTTGTTGCGCTACTACGATCCGCAGTCAGGCCGCGTACTGCTCGACGGAACGCCGCTCACGGCGCTGTCGCTCGACACCTTGCGCACCCGCATCGGACTGGTTCCGCAGGACGCCGTCATCTTCTCGACCAGTGCAACAGAGAACATCCGCTACGGCCGCCCCGATGCCAGCATCGAAGAAGTCGAAGCCGCAGCAAAGGCCGCGTTTGCCGACGGCTTCCTGCGCGCCCTGCCTGAAGGCTACGACACCTTTTTGGGCGAGCGTGGCGTGCGACTGTCGGGCGGCCAGCGCCAGCGCATCGCCATTGCGCGGGCCATGCTGAAGAACCCGCCGCTGCTGCTACTCGACGAAGCCACCAGCGCGCTCGACGCCGAGAGCGAACGCATGGTGCAGGCTGCGCTGGAATCGGCCATGGTGGGCCGCACCACGCTCGTCATCGCACACCGACTGGCCACCGTGCAAAAGGCCGACCGGATCATCGTCCTGGACCATGGCGGCATCGTCGAGCAAGGCACGCACGCAAGCCTCGTCGCGCAGAACGGCGCCTATGCGCGCCTGGCAGCGCTGCAGTTCGTGGCCTGATCAGGAGAGGGAACGGCGCCGCTGCTATTGCAGCGTGCCTTTGAGCGCTTCGGGGATGGGCAGCGTCATCACCGGGATGCCCTCGTCGACCAACGATCGGGCTTCGTCCCGGGTGGCCTGGCCGCGGATGCTGCGCTCGGGCGACTCACCGTAATGCATCCGGCGGGCCTCGGCGGCGAAACGCGTGCCCACGTCTTCGGTTCTGGAGAGGACTTCGCGCACTGCTTGGATCCATCGCGCTTCGGGCGACGGCTGAGTCACCGCGCCCTGAGCCCCTGGCGCGGCGGCGGCATCCGACACAGGCGGTGCAGACTGTGCAGACGGCGCACTGGCGCGTGCCCCGCCGAGGTTGAGCCGCGGCGCGGACAATAGCTTGATGATCGATGAATTGCCGCACAGCGGGCAGGAGACGAGATCAGCGGCCAGTTGGCTTTCGAAGTCGTCGTTCGAGCCGAACCAGCCTTCGAAGCCGTGGCCGTGCGCGCATTGGAGGTTGAGGACCTTCATGGCGTGGATTATCCGGCGCGATCGGGTGCGTCGTGCGCCTGCCAGTCGAGCGTCCAGGCGCCGGACAGGAAATTTTGCAGCCACAGCGTGCAGGTGAGCGTCTTGGCGTCCGACACGGTGCCGTCGCGGCACCATTCCAGCAGCTGGTCGACCGGCGCCGTGATCACATCGAGAAACTCGCCGTGGTCGAGTTGCCGCGCCCCCAGCGAAAGCCCCCGCGCAAAGTAGACGTGGATGATTTCCGTCGAATAGGCCACGGCGAGGTGCATGGCCCCTGCCCTCGCCCATTCGCGTGCCGTGTAGCCGGTTTCCTCGAGCAGCTCGCGCTGGCCGCAGAGGAACGGATCTTCGCCGGCGTCCAGCTTGCCTGCCGGAAATTCGGTCATCACGTGCGCCACCGGATAGCGGTACTGGCGCTCGAGCACGACGTGCCCGTTGTCGAGCAGCGGCACCACCACGACCGCACCGGGGTGGATGATGTATTCGCGCGTGGCGCTGTGGCCGTCGGGGAGCCGGACCGTGTCGCGCCGGGCGCGGAGAAAGTTGCCTTCGAACAGCACCTGGCTGTCGGTGCGCTCTTCCCTCAGATGGTCGTCGTTCACGGGCGGGACTTCGGCAGAGCTCATGTCATCTTCTCTTCAGCAGATACCGCCAGACAAAACCGGGGAAGGCCAGCACGATGAACAGCGCTCCGGTCACAGCATAGAACTCCCAGCCTTGCGGGGCGATCTGGCCTGCACGCCGCTCGAACAAGAGGCCGATACCGCCCGCGACGAAATAGAGAAGCAAGAGTTCGGCCAGCCGGGCCGCCAGCGGCTTCACCCGCACGGACAACGGCACCAGGCCGAAGAGGCGCTCGCTCAAAAAAGGCAGATTGGCCGCGGCAAGCGCGACCAGCAGCACCATCCAGACCGAAACGCTCTGCGACACGCGTGCGGACTCAGGAGGCCAGTGTCGCCACGATCGCTCGCGCGCACAGGGTCATCAAACCGCCGGGCACGATGCCGAGGATCAGGATCAGCGCACCGTTGACCGCGAGCACCGCACGGACGTCGCGCGGCGCCGAGACCGTAGTCGCCGTGAGCGGTGCATCGAAATACATCACCTTCACCACGCGCAGGTAATAGAAAGCGCCGACCAGAGACATCACCACGGCGAACACCGCCAACCCGATGTAGAGCGCCTGGCCCGATGCGATGAGCGCCTGCAGCACCGCCAGCTTGGCATAGAAGCCCACCAACGGCGGCACGCCGGCCAGCGAGAACATCGCCACCGCCATCACGCCGGCATAGAGCGGGCTGCGCTGGTTGAGGCCCGCCAGATCGGTGATCTCTTCGCTTTCGAATCCCTCGCGCGCCAGCAACAGGATGATGCCGAAGGTCGCCAGCGTGGTGAGCACGTAGGTCACGATGTAGAACATCGACGCGCTGTACGCGAACTGCGCGTTGTAGGTGTTGCCGTTGACCACACCCGCGACCAGACCCAGCAGCATGAAGCCCATCTGCGCGATGGTCGAATAGGCCAGCATGCGCTTCAGGTTGCTCTGCGCGATCGCAGCGAGATTGCCGACCAGCAACGATGCGATGGCCAGCAAGGCGAGCATCTGCTGCCAGTCGATGGCCAGCGGAAGCAAACCCTCTACCAGCAATCGGATGATGATGGCAAACGCCGCGAGCTCGGGCGCCGCGCCGATCATGAGCGTGACCGCAGTCGGCGCGCCCTGGTACACGTCGGGCACCCACATGTGGAACGGCGCGGCACCCACCTTGAATGCGAGACCCGCCACGATGAACACCAGCCCGAACACCAACACCTGGTGGTTGACCTTGCGGCTCGCGATCGCGTCGAACACCGTGTTCAGGTCGAGCGAGCCGGTGGCGCCGTACATCATCGACAGCCCGTAGAGCAGAAAGCCGCTGGCCATGGCGCCGAGCACGAAGTACTTCATGGCGGCCTCGCTCGCCACCGCGTTGTCGCGCCGCAGGGCGACGAGTGCATAGCTCGACAGGGTCAGCAGCTCGAGGCCCAGGTAGATCAGCAGGAAGTTGCTGCCCGAGATCATCACGAACATGCCGAGCAGCGAGAACATGCTGATGGTGAACATCTCGCCGCCGCGCAACATGCCACGATCTGCGGCATAGGGCCGGCCGTAGACCAGCGTGACCATCAACGCCACGGTCGCAAAGCACTTGAGCCAGTTCCCCATCGGGTCGCTGACCACCATGCGGCCAAAGCCATAGATCGTCTTGCCTTCGTAGGCCTGAAAGCCGCAGATGCATGCCACCACCGCCAGCGTGAGCAGCGTGATCACATACGTGCGGGTGCGGCGCACGCTCGTGGTGGAAAGGTCGACCAGCGCAATCACGCACGCCATGACCAGCAGCACGATTTCCGGGTAGATCGCGACCCAGCTGAGTTTTTCTATCATCTCGTTGCCCTGTTCAGCCTGGAATCTTGGAGACCGCCACGTGCCGCAGCAGACCGTCCACGGACGCGTTCATCGCGTCGGTGAAAGGCTTGGGATACAGGCCCATCCAGAGAACCGCCACCGCCAGCAGCGACAGCATGAAGAACTCGCGCGCATTGATGTCGACGAGCTTCTTGACGTGATCGTTGGCGACCGGGCCCAGGTAGACCCGCTTGTACATCCACAAGGTGTAGGCGGCACCGAAGATCAGCGCCGTTGCAGCACCCAGTCCGAGCCAGAAATTGGCCTTGACCGCGCCAAGGATGACCATCCACTCGCCGACGAACCCGGCCGTGGCGGGAAGTCCGCAATTGGCCATCGCGAACAGGAGCGCGAACGCCGCGAACTTTGGCATGGTGTTGACCACGCCGCCGTAGGCCGCGATCTCGCGCGAATGCACCCGGTCGTAGAGCACGCCGATGCAAAGGAACATCGCGCCCGAAACGAAACCGTGAGCGATCATCTGAACGATGCCACCCGCGACGCCGAGCTCGTTGAAGATGAAGAAGCCGAGCGTGACGAAGCCCATGTGCGCGACCGACGAATAGGCCACCAGCTTCTTCATGTCCTGCTGTACCAGTGCGACCAGACCCACGTAGATCACGGCAATCAGCGACAGCGCGATCATCAGCCAGGCCCACTCGTGCGACGCGTCCGGCGCGATAGGCATCGAAAAACGCAGGAAGCCGTAGGCACCCAGTTTCAGCATGATCGCGGCCAACACCGCCGACCCGCCCGTGGGCGCCTCGACGTGCACGTCGGGCAGCCAGGTGTGCACCGGCCACATCGGTACCTTGACCGCGAAGGCCGCGAAGAAGGCGAAGAACAGGAAGGTCTGCGTGCGCCCGGCGAGCGGCAGCGCGTGCCAGGTGAGGATGTCGAAGCTCCCGCCCGACTTGTTGTACAGGAAGATCAATGCAACCAGCATCAAGAGCGAACCGAGCAGCGTATAGAGGAAGAACTTGAACGCCGCGTAGATCTTGTTGGGCCCGCCCCAGATGCCGATGATCAGATACATCGGAATCAGCGTGGCCTCGAAGAACACATAGAACAGGATGCCGTCCAGCGCGCTGAAGGTCCCGATCATCAGACCCGACAGGATCAGGAAGGCGCCCATGTACTGATTGACGCGCTCGGTGATCACCTGCCAGGCCGAGATCACCACGATCACGGTGATGAACGCGGTGAGCAGCACCAGCCACAGCGAGATGCCGTCGAGACCCACGTGATAGTGGATATTGAAGCGTTCGATCCAGTCGTGCTTCTCGACGAACTGCATCGCCGCCGTGCCGTTCTGGAACCCCGTGTACAGCGGCACCGTGGCCAGCAGACTCGCGATCGAGCCGACGAGCGCGACCCAACGCACCCCGTTGGCTTGTTCGTCTTTACCGAAAGCCAGCAACGCAGCACCCACCACGATAGGCACCCAGATGGCAAGGCTCAACACACCCATTTTTCTTTTTCTCCAGCGAAACCGCTCAGCCGTTGAGCCAGACGAAGTACGTCATCAGAATGAAGACACCCATCAGCATGGCAAAGGCGTAGTGATAGATGTAGCCCGACTGCAACCAGCGGGCCACGCCGGCCAGGCGGCCGATGACCTTCCATGATCCGTTGACCAGTGCACCGTCGATGACCGCCTGGTCGCCGCCCCGCCAGAGGCCCGTGCCGAGTGCCCGGGTGCCGCGCGCGATGACGTTTTCGTTGAACCAGTCCATGTAGTACTTGTTCTCGAGCAGCCGATCGATGGGGCCGAAGGCCCGCTTGATGGCCGCCGGCAGCGCCGGATTGATCATGTACATGTACCAGGCGGCGACGACGCCGGCCAGCGCGAGCCAGAACGGAGCCGCGGTCAACCCATGAAGCGCCATGGCCAGGGGGCCGTGGAATGCCTCTTCGAGCTCTCTCATGGCGGGATGCTTGACGGCGTCGATGAAAATCGAATCCTTGAAGAACTCGCCGTAGAGCATCGGCTGAATGGTCATGAAGCCGATCACGACCGACGGAATGGCCAGCGCCACCAGCGGCACCCAGACCACCCAGGGAGATTCGTGCGGCTTGGCGTGCGCGTCGTGATGGCCGTGGGCGTCATGGTGCGCTTCCGGCTCTTCGTCGGAATGGTGATCGTGATGCGCATCCGGATTCTGGTCGTAGCGTTCCTTGCCGTGAAAGACCAGGAAGTACATGCGGAACGAATAGAACGCCGTGATGAACACGCCGGCCAGCACCGAGAAATAAGCGAAGCCGGAGCCGAAGAGATGGCTCTCGTGCACCGCTTCGATGATGCTGTCCTTGGAATAGAAGCCGGCGAAGAGCGGCGTGCCGATCAGCGCGAGCGAGCCGATGAGCGACGTGATCCAGGTGATGGGCATGTACTTGCGAAGCCCACCCATCCAGCGCATGTCCTGGTTGTGATGCACGCCGATGATCACCGAGCCGGCACCGAGGAACAGCAGCGCCTTGAAGAAAGCGTGCGTCATCAGATGGAACACCGCCACGGAATACGCCGAAGCGCCGAGCGCCACCGTCATGTAGCCGAGCTGGGAGAGCGTCGAATACGCCACCACCCGCTTGATGTCGTTCTGGATGATGCCGAGAAAGCCCATGAAAAGCGCCGTGATTGCGCCGATCACCAGGATGAAGCTCAGCGCCGTATCGCTCAGCTCGAACAGCGGCGACATCCGCGCCACCATGAAGATGCCAGCCGTGACCATCGTGGCCGCGTGGATCAGCGCAGAGATCGGCGTCGGGCCTTCCATCGAGTCGGGCAGCCACACATGCAACGGAAACTGCGCGCTCTTGCCCATCGCACCGATGAACAGGCAGATGCAGATGACCGTGATGAGCATCCACTCGGTACCGGGAAAGCTCAGCTTCGCCAAGGCACCGCCCTGCGCAAAAACTTCGCCGTAATTGAGGCTCCCCGCATAGGCGGCGAGCAGGCCGATTCCGAGAATGAAGCCGAAGTCACCCACGCGGTTGACCAGGAAGGCCTTCATGTTCGCGAAGATGGCCGTCGGCTTGTTGTACCAGAAGCCGATGAGCAAATAGGACACCAGGCCGACCGCTTCCCAGCCGAAGAAGAGCTGGAGCATGTTGTTGCTCATGACGAGCATCAACATCGAGAAGGTAAAGAGCGAGATGTAGGCGAAGAAGCGGTTGTAGCCCGCGTCCTCTTCCATGTAGCCGATGGTGTAGATGTGCACCATGAGCGACACGAAGGTCACGACGCACATCATCATCGCGGTGAGCCCGTCGACGAGAAAGCCGACTTCCATCTTGAGGCCGCCCACGGTCATCCACTCGTAGATCGTCGCATTGAAGCGGGCCCCATCCATCACCACGCTCTGCAGCGTCATCGCCGAAATGATGAATGCGATCGCCACGCCGAGAATCGTCATCGAATGGGTGATGCGGCGCCCGATGCGGTTGCCACCGAACTGGGTGCCGAGCACGCCGGCGAGCACGGCACCGACCAGCGGCGCAAGCGGCACGGCCAGCAGCGTGGAGGCGGAAAGAGTGGCACTCATACGATTGTTCTTTTCATGGAGAGCGAAGTCAGGCGATCACCCGCGCAATTCATTGAGTTCGTCGACGTTGATGTTCGACTTGTTGCGGAACAGCAGCACCAGCAAGGCCAGTCCGATCGCCGACTCGGCCGCAGCCACCGTCAGGATGAAGAACACGAAGATCTGCCCGTGCATGTCTCCGAGGTAATAGGAGAAGGCCACGAAATTCACGTTCACCGCCAGCAGCATGAGCTCGATGCACATCAGCAGCACGATGAGGTTCTTGCGGTTCAGGAAAATGCCGATCACCGACAGCGCGAACAGCATCGCGCCCAAAGATAGAAAGTGTCCGAGCGTAAGGGTCATGCTTTGGTCTCCCCTGCAGCAGGCGGCGACTCGACGGCCGGCGGCGCAGCGCGGGTGACCGGCATCTGCACCACGCGCACGCGATCGCGCGCCTTGACGCGCACCTGATCGGACGGGTTGACGTACTTGCTGTCCTTGCGCGTGCGCAACGTGAGCGCGATGGCCGCCACGATGGCCACCAGCAGGATGACGGCCGCGATTTCCAGCGGGTAGAGGTATTCGGTGTAGAGCAGCTTGCCGAGTTCGAGCGTGTTGGAGGTGTCAGGCCCGGCGGGCATGCCGCTCTTCGGCTCTGCCAGCCGGAAGCCGCCCATCAGCACGGCGGCCATCTCGAGCGCGATCAATGCACCGACACCCGCCGCGAGCGGAAAGTGCTTCCAGAAGCCGACGCGGATGCCCTCGAAGTCGATGTCCAGCATCATGACCACGAAGAGGAAGAGCACCATGACCGCGCCCACGTAGACGAGCACCAGCGCAATGGCAAGAAACTCCGCGCGCAGCAGCAACCAGATGGCCGACGCCTGGAAGAACGCGAGCACCAGATACAGCGCCGCATACACGGGGTTGCGCGCGGTGATGACGCGGAAGGCCGCGAACAACAGCACCGCGGCAAACAGATAGAACAGGCCGGTCTTGACGTCCATGGATCGAGTGAGTTGCGATTTCGGGCAGAAAGCTGAAGAGCGTCTCAGCGGTACTTGGCGTCCGCCGCCTTGCTGGCCGCGATCTCTTTTTCGTAGCGGTCACCGACCGCGAGCAACATGTCCTTGGTGAAGTACAGGTCGCCGCGCTTTTCGCCGTGGTATTCGAGGATGTGCGTCTCGACGATCGAATCGACCGGACAGCTTTCTTCGCAGAAACCGCAGAAGATGCACTTGGTCAGATCGATGTCGTAGCGCGTGGTCCGGCGGGAGCCATCGTCGCGGACATCGGATTCGATGGTGATGGCCAGTGCCGGGCACACCGCTTCGCACAGCTTGCAGGCGATGCAGCGCTCTTCGCCGTTTTCGTAGCGGCGCAATGCATGCAGCCCGCGGAACCGGGGCGACAGCGGCGTCTTCTCTTCGGGAAACTGTATGGTGATCTTGCGACTGAAGGCGTACTTGCCCGTGATCGCGAGCCCCTTGAACAGCTCGAACAGCATGAAGCTTCCGAGGAAGTCCTTGAGCGAGAAAGGTTGCGGCGCCAGGGTTGGCGACGACGGCGCAAGTGCGCTGGCGGTGGGCGCAGGCATGGCGTTTTCCAGTTATTTCCAGATGTTGTAGGGGGTCTGCATCCACGCGGCGATCACCACCAGCCACACCAGGGTGACCGGGATGAAGATCTTCCAGCCCAGACGCATGATCTGGTCGTAGCGGAAGCGCGGGAAGGTCGAGCGGACCCAGAGGAACATGGTGACCACGGCAAAGGTCTTGAGCCCGAGCCAGATCCAGCCCGGAATGAAGCCGAGGAATTCGAAGGGAGGCAACCATCCGCCAAGGAACAGCACCACAGCCAGAATCGAAACCAGCCACATGTTGGCGTACTCGGCCAGGAAGAACATGGCAAAGCTCATGCCCGAGTACTCGATCATGTGACCGGCCACGATCTCGGATTCGCCTTCGACCACGTCGAAGGGATGGCGGTTGGTTTCGGCCAGGCCGGAGATGAAGTAGACGACGAAGATCGGCAGCAGCGGCAGCCAGTTCCAGGACAGGAACCCCACCCCCATGGAGGCGAACTGCCCCCTGCCCTGGCTCATCACGATGTCGGTCATGTTGAGGCTCGCCGACACCATGAGCACCACCACGAAGCAGAACCCCATCGCGATCTCGTAGCTCACCATTTGCGCCGAAGCCCGCAGCGCGCCCAGAAAGGCGTACTTCGAGTTGGACGCCCAGCCCGCGATGATCACGCCATACACCTCGAGCGAGGTGATCGCCATCACGAACAGCAGGCCGGCGTTGATGTTGGCCAGCGCCACGTCCGGCCCGAACGGAATGACCGCCCACGCGGCCAGTGCCGGCATGATGGTCATGATCGGGCCGAGCAGGAACAGGCCTTTGTTCGCCACCGTGGGAAGAATGATTTCCTTGGTCAGCAGCTTGAGCGCGTCGGCGATGGGCTGCAGCAATCCGAGCGGCCCGATGCGATTCGGGCCCACACGGATCTGGGTGAAGCCGATGGCCTTGCGCTCCCAGAGCGTGAGGTAGGCCACCGCCCCCATCAGGGGCACCACGACGACGACGATCTTGATCAGCGTCCAGATCACGGGCCATGCGACCGCCGACCACCATCCCGCGGCGATCAACCCCTGGCCGAAACCATGCACCGTATCGATCATGCGGACATCTCCACGGCAGAACGCGCGTCGACGGTCAGCTGAAGGGACGGCGCCCGGCGGACGATCGAGTCGAGTTGATAGATGCTCGCGACGACGGGGCCGGGGCCTGTTTCCTGGGCAATGGACGGCGCGATCGACGTCGTGTTGCCGAGCTTGTCCTGAGGTGCCTTGGCCACCGTGCCGATGTCGGCCAACACGTCCGAACTGGATTCGAACGAGAAGCCGGACAGTCCGAGCAGGTTCGCCAGCACGCGAAGCACTTTCCAGGCCGGCCGCGCTTCGCCCAAGGGCCGCACGACCGCATGAAAACTCTGCGCGCGACCTTCAGCGTTGACGAAGGTGCCGGGTGTCTCGCTGAACGGCGCAATCGGAAGAATGACGTCGCTGAAGTCGAGGTTGGCCTTGAACGGGCTGAGCGTCACGACCATCTTGGCATGGGCCAACGACTCGCGCGACGCCGCGCCAGCCGCCGAGTCGAACTCGGGCTCGGTGTTGAGCAGGAGCACGGCCTTGAGCTGGTCGCCGCGGAGCATTTCGCCGGCATTCAAGCCACCCTCCTTGGGCAACGCGCCGACCAACTGCGCGCCGACGGTGTTGGCGGCTTCGGTCAGGTAGCCCACGATGGCGCCCGTTTGCGCGCCGATCCAGTTGGCCAGGGCCAGCAAGCTGTCGGCTTCGGCGTGATGCGCAGCCGCATTGCCCAGCAGGATGGCCTTGCGCTCGCCGCCGGCCAGCGACGCTGCAATCGCCTTGGCCCCATCGCCGGCTGCGTTTTCGCGAGCGATCGGCGCCGCAGCGCCCGTGCTGTCGGACACGGCCTGCGCGATTTCGGCCAGCGCGTCGACCCATGCATCCGCGGGCAGGATCGACGCCTGCGCCACGGGCATCGCCCAGGCGTCGGCGTCTTTCATCAACGACCCCGACGTCACGGCGCTGAGCACGCCGCCCTTGCGCACCGACTGGCGGATGCGTTGTGCGAAGAGCGGATGGTCCTTGCGCAGGTTGGAGCCGACGACCAGCACGCGCTGCAGCGTCGACAGCGATGCAATGGGCATGCCCAACCAGCGAACGCCTTCGGGCGCCGTGAACGACGCATTGCGCAGGCGGTAGTCGATGTTGCCGCTGCCCAGGCCGAAAGTCAGTTGCTTGGCCAGGTGGATTTCTTCGAGCGTGCTGTGCGGGCTGACCAGCGTGCCGATGCTCTGCGCGCCGTGCTCGGCCTTGATCTGCTTCAGACCGTTGGCCACGTATTCGAGCGCGGTCTGCCAGTCCACCTGCTGCCAGTTGCCACCCTGCTTGATCATCGGCTGCGTGATCCGCTCGGGACCGTTCAGCGCCTCGTACGAGAAGCGGTCGCGGTCGGCGATCCAGCATTCGTTGACGTCTTCGTTTTCCAGCGGCACCACGCGCATGACGCGATGGTTCTTGACCTGCACGATGAGGTTGGTGCCGGTCGAATCGTGAGGCGCCACGGACTTGCGCCGCGACAGCTCCCACGTCCGCGCGCTGTAGCGAAAGGGCTTGCTGGTGAGCGCGCCCACGGGGCAGATGTCGATCATGTTGCCCGACAGCTCCGAATCGACGGAGTCGCCGACGAAGGACTCGATCTCGGCATGCTCGCCGCGATTCGACATGCCGAGCTCCATCACGCCGGCCACCTCTTGGCCGAAGCGGACGCATCGCGTGCAATGAATGCAGCGCGACATTTCTTCCATGCTGATCAGCGGACCCACATCCTTGTGGAACACGACGCGCTTTTCTTCCTCGTAGCGCGAGCTGGAAGCACCGTAGCCCACCGCCAAATCCTGGAGCTGGCATTCGCCGCCCTGGTCGCAGATCGGGCAGTCGAGCGGGTGGTTGATGAGCAGGAACTCCATCACCGACTGTTGCGCCTTGATGGCCTTGTCGCTCTTGGTGCGGACGATCATGCCCTGCGTCACCGGCGTGGCGCAGGCGGGCATGGGCTTGGGGGCCTTTTCGACGTCCACCAGGCACATGCGGCAGTTGGCCGCGATGCTCAGTTTCTTGTGATAGCAGAAGTGCGGTATGTACGTGCCTGCCTTGTCGGCCGCATGCATGATCATGCTGCCTTCGGTGACGTCGACCTTCTTGCCGTCGAGTTCGATTTCAACCATAGCTTTGTTTCTTCGCTCTCAGGCCTTGACGGGCGACTTCTGGACGCCACCCGGGATCAGGGCCTCGAACTCGTGACGGAAGTGCTTGATCATGGCGCGCACCGGCATGGCGGCTGCGTCGCCCAGGGCACAGATGGTGCGCCCCTGGATGTTGTCGGCCACCGAGTTCAGCAGGTCAATGTCGCTCTGCTTGCCGTGGCCGTTGTGAATGCGGTCGACCACGCGCCAGAGCCAACCCGTGCCTTCGCGGCAAGGCGTGCATTGGCCGCACGATTCGTGCATGTAGAAGTACGACAGGCGCTTGAGCGACTCGACCATGCTGCGGCTGTCGTCCATGACGATCACCGCGCCCGAGCCCAGCATCGAGCCGGCCTTGGCGATCGCGTCGTAATCCATGGTCGTTTCCATCATGATCGAGGCCGGCAACACCGGCGCGGACGAACCGCCCGGAATCACTGCCTTGAGCTGACGCCCCTTGCGCACGCCGCCTGCCAGTTCAAGCAGTTTCGAGAAGGGCGTGCCGAGCGGGACTTCGTAGTTGCCGGGCAGTTCGACGTCACCGCTGACCGAGAAGATCTTGGTGCCGCCGTTGTTCGGCTTTCCGCATTCGAGATAGGCCTGGCCACCATTGACGATGATCCACGGAACCGCCGCGAAGGTCTCGGTGTTGTTGATCGTCGTAGGCTTGCCATACAGGCCGAAGCTCGCGGGAAAAGGCGGCTTGAAACGCGGTTGGCCCTTCTTGCCTTCGAGCGATTCGAGCAACGCGGTTTCTTCGCCGCAGATGTACGCGCCGAAGCCGTGGGCCGCATGCAGCTGAAAGTTGAAGCCGCTGCCGAGAATTCCCTGGCCGAGAAAACCGCCGGCGCGGGCTTCTTCCAGCGCTTCTTCGAAACGCTCGTAAGTCTGGAAGATCTCGCCGTGGATGTAGTTGTAGCCGACGGTGATGCCCATCGCATAGGCCGCAATGGCCATGCCCTCGATGACCATGTGCGGGTTGTAGTGCAGCAGGTCGCGGTCCTTGCACGTGCCGGGCTCGCCTTCGTCCGAGTTGCACACGAGGTATTTCTGGCCCGGGAACTGGCGCGGCATGAAGCTCCACTTGAGCCCGGTCGGAAATCCCGCGCCGCCACGGCCGCGCAGGCCGGACGCCTTGACCTCGGCAATCACCTGTTCGGGCGTCAAACCCTCTTCGAGAATCTTGCGCAAGGCCTTGTAGCCGCCGCGCGATTCGTAGTCGGCCAGCCGCCAGTTGGTGCCGTCGAGGCCCGCATAGATCTGCGGATTGATGTGCCGACCGTGGAAGCAGGTCTGGACCCCGGTCGCCTGGAACTGCGAAAGAACTTGTTCGGGCGCCATCGTCAGTTCTCCTGGGGATTCGACGCGCGCAAGCCGTCGATGAGCTGGTCGAGCTTCTCGTTGCTCATGAAGCTGCACATCGTCCGATCGTTGACCAGCATCACCGGCGAGTCGGCGCAGGCGCCCAGGCACTCGCTTTGCTGCAGCGTGAACATGCCGTCGCTCGTGGTCTCGCCCATGCGGACGCCGAGACGCTCTTCGAGGTGCTCCAGGGCCACCGCGCCATCCCGAAGCTGGCACGGCAGGTTGGTGCAAACGTTGAGCTTGAAGCGGCCCACCGGCTTCTGGTTGTACATGTTGTAGAAGGTCGTGACCTCGTGCACGGCAATCGGCGGCATGCCGAGGTAGGCAGCGATGTCCCGCTCGCGCTGCACGCTCACGAACCCTTCGTTCTTCTGCACGATCGTGAGGCAGGCCATCACGGCAGATTGCTTCTGGTCGGCCGGATACTTCGCGACTTCTCGCGCGAACAGTTCCAGCGTCGCTTCCGACAACGGCGCATGCGCCGCGTGACCGTGAGCATTCGAATTCATGGGGGCGTTCACCTGTCGATTTCTCCAAACACGATGTCCATGGTGCCGATGACGGCGACCGCATCGGCGATCATGTGGCCGCGCGCCATCTCGTCGAGAGCGGCCAGATGCGGAAAGCCCGGCGCACGAATCTTCAGGCGGTAGGGCTTGTTGGCGCCGTCGCTCACGAGGTAGATGCCGAACTCTCCCTTGGGATGCTCCACCGCCGCGTACGCCTCGCCCTCGGGAACGTGGAAGCCCTCGGTGAAGAGCTTGAAATGGTGGATCAGCTCCTCCATGTTCGCCTTCATCGATTCGCGCTTGGGCGCCGCCACCTTGTGGTTGTCGGTGATCACAGGGCCTGGGTTCACGCGCAGCCATGCCGAGCACTGCTGAATGATCCGGTTGGCCTGGCGCATTTCTTCGACGCGAACCAGATAGCGGTCGTAGCAGTCGCCGGTCTTGCCGATCGGCACGTCGAACTGCATCTGGTCATAGACGTCGTAAGGCTGCTTCTTGCGCAGGTCCCATGCGATGCCCGAGCCGCGCAGCATCGGGCCCGTAAAGCCGAGGTTCAGCGCGCGCTCCGGAGTGACGACGCCGATGCCGACAGTGCGTTGCTTCCAGATGCGGTTGTCGGTGAGCAGCGTCTCGTACTCGTCGACCATCTTCGGGAAACGGGCGCAGAAATCGTCGATGAAGTCGAGCAGCGAACCTCGGCGGTTCTGGTTGAGCCGATCGATCGCCTTCGCGTTCTTGATCTTGCTGACCTTGTACTGCGGCATGGCGTCAGGCAGATCGCGGTACACGCCGCCGGGCCGGAAGTACGCCGCGTGCATGCGCGCGCCGGACACCGCTTCATACATGTCGAACAGGTCTTCACGCTCGCGAAAGCAGTAGATCAGCATGTTCATCGCACCGCAGTCGAGCCCGTGCGCCCCGAGCCACAGCAGGTGGTTCAGCAGCCGGGTGATCTCGGCGAACATCACGCGGATGTATTGCGCGCGCACCGGCACATCGAGCCCCATGAGCCGCTCGATGGCGAGGCAGTAAGCGTGCTCGTTGCTCATCATCGACACGTAGTCCAGCCGGTCCATGTAGGGCAGCGACTGGATGTAGGTGCGCGTTTCAGCCAGCTTTTCGGTCGCGCGATGCAAGAGCCCGATGTGCGGGTCTGCGCGCTGGATCACTTCGCCGTCGAGTTCGAGCACGAGGCGCAGCACGCCGTGCGCCGCCGGATGCTGGGGACCGAAGTTCAGCGTGTAGTTCTTGATCTCGGCCATCAGGCCTCCTGCCGGAAGTGCATGGCCGACACGTTCGAGTTTGAAATGGTGTCCGACCTCATGTCAGTGCAGGCCTCCGCCGTATTTGTCCTCGCGGATCACGCGCGGCGTGATCTCGCGTGGCTCGATCGAGACCGGCTGATACACCACGCGTTGCTGATCGGCGTCGTAGCGCATCTCGACATGGCCCGACACCGGGAAGTCCTTGCGGAACGGGTGGCCGATGAAGCCGTAGTCGGTGAGGATTCGACGCAGGTCGTCGTGTCCTTCGAACACGATGCCATAGAGGTCGAAGGCCTCGCGCTCGAACCATGCCGCCGAGCTCCAGACGCTCGTGAGCGAGTCGATCACGGGCAGGTCTTCGTTCGGCACGAACACCTTCAGGCGAACGCGCTGATTGAGGCTCACCGACAGCAGGTGACAGGCGACGCAGAAGCGCTCGCCGTCCCATGCGCCTTCGCGGTAGTCCGAATAGTCGAGGCCACACAGATCGACCAACTGCTCGAAACGGCACGCGGGCGCGTCGCGCAACAAGGTGGCCGTTGCCAGATAGTCGGCCGCGCTCACGACGACGGTGACCTCGCCGAGTGCGAGCGTCACGCTGCGGGCCTTGTCGCCGAGCGTCTCTGCGATCTGTGCGCGCAGGGCTTCGGGCGCAATGGCGAAATCGGTCATCGTCGGTGCTTTCCTCAGGCTCGCGCAATGGTGTTGGTTCGCCGGATCTTCTGCTGGAGCTGGATGATTCCGTACAGGAGCGCTTCGGCGGTCGGCGGACAGCCCGGGACGTAGACGTCCACCGGCACGATCCGATCGCAGCCGCGGACCACCGAGTAGCTGTAGTGGTAGTAGCCCCCGCCGTTGGCGCACGAACCCATCGACAACACCCAGCGAGGCTCGGGCATCTGGTCGTACACCTTGCGCAGCGCCGGCGCCATCTTGTTGCACAGCGTGCCGGCGACGATCATCAGGTCCGACTGGCGCGGGCTCGGGCGAAACAGCATGCCGAAGCGGTCGATGTCGTAACGGGCTGCGCCCGCATGCATCATCTCGACCGCGCAGCAAGCCAACCCAAAGGTCATCGGCCACAACGAACCTGTCTTGGCCCAGTTCACCACCGAGTCATACGTGGTGGTGACGAAGCCTTCTTTCATGACGCCTTCAATGGCCATTTGATGAGTTCCTTGTCATTCCCAATCGAGCGCACCCTTCTTCCATTCGTAGATGAAACCCACGACGAGAATGGCGAGAAAGATCATCATGGCCCAGAAGCCCACATGACCGATCTCCTTGAGCGCAATGGCCCACGGAAAAAGAAAGGCGATCTCGAGATCGAAGAGGATGAAGAGAATCGCGACGAGGTAATAGCGCACGTCGAACTTCATGCGCGCATCCTCGAAGGCTTCGAACCCGCATTCGTAAGGCGCGTTCTTCTGAGCATCGGGGCGATTCGGCCCGAGGAGATAACCGAGCACCTGAGGAGCCACACCGACTCCGACACCGACCAGGATGAACAGCAGGACGGGGAGGTAGGAATCGAGGTTCATCGGGAAATATCACCACTTGTCATCGCCTGGGAAAAAGATCCCGGCGATGAAATCTGGTGCGGTCGGCGAGACTCGAACTCGCACAGCTTTCGCCACTACCCCCTCAAGATAGCGTGTCTACCAATTTCACCACGACCGCGGTTTTTTGTTGCCCGGATGGCATGAGGAAGCGGATGAGGCTTTGGCTTTCCGGGCAGCTTTAGAGTTTACCCTGAAAAGCCGTTCAATTTCACTGGGCGGTGAGCCCAGATGCCTCTGAATTACTTCGCAGGAATCTGCGCCGCATCCGAGGCCGGTGCCGACGGCGCCGCACCGGTGTTGGCGGATGGCTTGGCAGGCGTCGCAGGCGCAGCAGGTGCGGTGCTTGCCGGCGCACTCGATGCAGGTGCCGGCGGTGCGGAGCCCGACGGAATCTGACCCGCCGAATCCACCGGCGGCTTGACGGGCTCGGGCGCCGGTGCCGGCGCGCCGACCGTAGCGCGTTCGAGCAGGCTGCCACCACCCGCAGGGCGCGAGTGGCCGAAGTAAGCCAGCATCAAGGTGCATGCGAAGAAGACAGCCGCGAGCACGGCGGTGGTGCGCGACAGGAAGTTGGCGCTGCCGCTGGCGCCGAACAGGCTGCCGGCGCTGCCGCTCCCGAACGCCGCGCCCATGTCCGCGCCCTTGCCGTGCTGGATCAGGATCAAACCGATCATGGCGAGCGCGGTGAGCATCTGCACGCCCACCAAGATGTTGAGAACCAGGTTCATTCGATTTAACTCCTAAGCGATGAGCGCAGCGCCATTTCAGCGCGCTGCGGCAATGATCTGCAGGAAGTCGGGGGCCTTCAGCGAGGCGCCTCCGATCAACCCACCGTCGATGTCGTTTTCGGCCAGCAGTTCGGCCGCGTTGGCCGCGTTCATGCTGCCGCCGTAAAGAATGCGGATGCCCGCAGCATGGGCGCTCGCCGCATGATGCAACTGAGCACGCAGCACTGCATGCACCGACTGGGCTTGCTGCGGCGTTGCCGTTTTTCCGGTGCCAATGGCCCACACCGGCTCGTAGGCCACGACGATTTCACTGATGCAGTGTCCGTTCACGTGGATCACGGCAGCGAGTTGCCGCTTCACGACGGCTTCGGTTTCGCCGGCATCGCGCTGTGCGAGCGTTTCGCCGACGCAGACGATGGGCGTGATGCCGGCGGCAAGCGCCGCTGCCGCCTTGGATGCCACCAGGTCGTCTGTCTCTCCGTGGAACTGCCGACGCTCGGAATGCCCGACGATCGCATAGCGAACGCCGAAGTCCTTGAGCATCGCAGCCGACTGCTCGCCGGTATAAGCCCCGCTGGCGTGTGCAGAGACGTCCTGCGCACCAAGGGCCAGCGACGTTCCCGCCGCGAGCGCCTGAACCTGCGCGAAATAGGGTGCCGGCGTGCAGACGGCGACGTCGCACTCGAACGAACCCCCGCCTTGCAACAGCGCCTTGAGCAAGGCCTCGTTGGATGCGAGGTTGCCGTTCATCTTCCAGTTTCCGGCGATCAGTTTTTTCTTGGTCATGGATGTCTCTCTCACCACGTCAGCACGATCTTGCCGATGTGCTGGTTGGATTCCATCAGCGTGTGCGCCTGCGCCGCACCCGACGGCTCGCCGACGGCCTGGAAGGTGCTGTGGATCACAGGCTTGACCGCGCCCTTTTCGAGCAGCGGCCAGACCGTCTCGCGCAGCGCCTTGGCGATGGCACCCTTGAAGGCGACGGGCCGTGGGCGCAAGGTCGACCCAGTGATGGTGAGTCGCTTGCGCAAGACCATGCCGGCGTTGAACTCGCTCTTCACCCCGCCTTGCACGGCAATGATGACCAGACGGCCATCCTCTGCCAGGCATTCGATCTCGCGCGCGACGTAGCTGCCGGCGACCATGTCGAGCACGACGTCGACACCCTTGCCGCCCGTGATGCGCTTCACCTCTTCGACGAAGTCGGAACTCTTGTAGTTGATCGCGTGATCGGCGCCGAGTTTGACGCACGCCTCGC
This sequence comes from Gammaproteobacteria bacterium, assembly GCA_018820395.1. GTDB lineage: Bacteria > Pseudomonadota > Gammaproteobacteria > Burkholderiales > Burkholderiaceae_C > Variovorax. Next base: position 26,602 of record JAHJOG010000199.1, read on the forward strand.
ACTTCTCGTCCGAGCCTGCCGTGGCGATGACCGTGGCGCCGAGCGCCTTGCCGAGCTGGACCGCCGTCACGCCGATGCCGCTCGTGCCGCCTTGAATCAGGAGGGTTTCGCCCTTCTGCAGCCGGCCGCGCTCGAAGACGTTGCTCCATACCGTGAAGAAGGTTTCGGGCAACGAGGCGGCTTCGATGTCGCTCCACCCTTTGGGCACGGGCAAACACTGCGCAACGGGTGCCACGCACAGCTGCGCGTAACCGCCGCCCGCGACCAATGCACACACGCGGTCGCCGGGCTGGAGGCCGGCCTGGGCCATGGCCGCAGCGTCGCCGGAAAGGATTTCGCCCGCCACTTCGAGGCCCGGCAGATCCGACGCGCCCGGGGGCACGGGATAGTTGCCGGTCCGCTGCAGAACGTCCGGGCGGTTCACCCCGCTCGCGGCGACGCGAATGAGCAACTCGCCCGCACCCGCCACCGGGTCGGGACGGTCGGCCACGCGCAGCACCTCGGGGGCGCCTGGTGAAGTGATTTCAATGGCTTTCATGGTCATCTCAGCTGGCGGACACCCCACACTGGAATGTCCGCGGTGAAGTCGACGCTGAAGGCGGCAATCGCCCTCGCCTCTTGACTGTCGCCTGCCTGATCAGGGCTGGCGGTCGCCGCCGGTGCCGGGTTCCTGGAAGCCCGGATCCTGCGGCTCGGACATGGCCTGCTCGGCCGGGCGTTCGAAGCGCTCGCCACCATTGTTTTCTGCGCGAGGTGCGCGCTCCTGGCGCGGCGGCCGATCACCACGATCACCACGATCACCACGATCGCCCCGGTCTCCGCGATCGCCACGATCACGGCGCTCGCCGCGGTCTTCGCGCGGGGGACGGTCCGGCTCCATGCCCGCCGGGCGCTCCGAAAGCGCCTTCATGGACAGCTTGACCCGGCCCTTGTCATCGGTCTCGAGCACCTTGACCTTCACGATCTGGCCTTCGCTCAGGTAGTCGGTGACCTTCTCGACGCGCTCGTGAGCGATCTGGCTGATGTGCAACAGCCCGTCCTTGCCTGGCAGCAGGTTGATGAGTGCACCGAAGTCGAGAATCTTGGTGACCGGGCCTTCGTAGACCTTGCCGATCTCGACCTCGGCCGTGATCTGCTCGATGCGCTTCTTGGCCTCGTCGGCCTTGGCGGGATCGGTGGATGCGATGGTGATCGTGCCGTCTTCGTCGATGTTGATCTGCGTGCCGGTTTCTTCGGTGAGCGCACGGATGACCGAGCCGCCCTTGCCGATCACGTCGCGGATCTTGTCCGGGTTGATCTTCATGGTGAACAGGCGCGGCGCGAAGCTCGACACCTCGGCCTTGGCCTCGCCCATCGCTTCCTGCATCTTGCCGAGGATGTGCATGCGCGCTTCCTTGGCCTGCGCCAGGGCCACCTGCATGATTTCCTTGGTGATGCCCTGGATCTTGATGTCCATCTGCAGCGCCGTGATGCCGTTCGTGGTGCCGGCGACCTTGAAGTCCATGTCGCCGAGGTGATCTTCGTCGCCGAGGATGTCGGTGAGTACGGCGAAACGGTTGTCTTCCTTGATGAGGCCCATGGCAATGCCGGCCACGTGCGCCTTCATGGGCACGCCGGCGTCCA
>JAHJOG010000200.1 GCA_018820395.1 Gammaproteobacteria bacterium
CTGATGGATGAGCTGCGCGAGGCGCAGCAGACGCATCCCACGCTCCAGAAGCTCGTCGCCTTCAACCAGCCGGACGCCGCGGATTCGCTCTCTTCCCTCGCAGTGCGAAAAAGCGGCGTCTTCACGGCCTGCCCGACCGCGGCCGACGACATCGCGCTCTTGGCCTTCACGTCCGGCACCACCGGCAAGCCCAAGGCCCCCGTGACCACGCACCGCGACGTGCGCGCCATGTGCGAGACCTGGCCACGGCACGTCCTGCGCGCGCAGAGCAGCGACATCGTGATCGGCTCGCCGCCGCTGGCTTTCACCTTCGGGCTCGGCGGTCTGCTGATCTTTCCGATGTGGGCCGGCGCGAGCACCTACTTCCACGACGCGCCCTACACGCCCGAAGGCATGGTCGACGTCATCCGGCAGGTCGGCGCCACCCTCTGCTACACGGCACCCACCTTCTATCGCCAGATGGCGCCTTTCGCCAAGGCCAAGGGCGTGCCGAGCCTGCGCATCTGCGTGAGCGCGGGCGAGGCCTTGCCCGACGCCACGCGCCAACTCTGGAAGCAGAGCACCGGCATCGAGATGCTCGACGGCATCGGCGGCACAGAGGTTTTCCACATCTACATCTCGGCAGCCGGCGACCAGGTGCGGCGCGGCGCCGTGGGCAAGGCCGTGCCCGGCTTCACTGCGCGCGTGGTCGACGACGACGGCAACGAAGTGCCGCGCGGCACGGTCGGCAAGCTCGCCCTCATCGGCCCGGTGGGATGCCGATACCTCGACGACCCCCGCCAGGCCGACTACGTGAAGAAGGGCTGGAACTATCCGGGCGACGCCTTCGTGCAGGACGAGGACGGCTACTTCTTCTACCAGTCGCGCGCGGACGACATGATCATCACCGCCGGCTACAACGTGGGCGGCCCCGAGGTCGAAGACGCCCTGCTCAAGCACCCGGCCGTGGCCGAATGCGGCGTGATCGGCAAGCCCGACGACGAGCGCGGCATGATCGTCAAGGCCTTCTGCGTGCTCAAGCCGGGCCACGAGGGCGACGCAGCGCTGGTCAAGGCGTTGCAGGACCACGTCAAATCCACCATCGCGCCTTTCAAGTACCCGCGCGAGATCGAGTTCGTGGCGAGCCTGCCGCGCACCGAGACCGGAAAACTCCAGCGATTCAAACTGAGGCAAGCCACATGATCAAGTTATTGCAACCGCCCGGCTGGGCTGCACCCAAGGGCTATGCCAACGGCGTCGCGGCGCGCGGCACGATGGTGTTCGTCGGCGGACAGGTCGGCTGGAACGCGCAGCAGCAGTTCGAGTCCGACGATTTCATCGAGCAGACCGGCCAGGCCCTGCGCAACGTGGTCGAGGTGCTGCGCGCGGCCGGCTGCGGCCCCGAGCACATGGTGCGCATGACCTGGTACGTGACCGATCGCGACGAATACAACCGGCGGCTGGCCGAGCTGGGCCCGGTGTACCGCGACGCGATGGGGCGCAACTTTCCGGCGATGACCTGCGTGCAGGTCGTGGCGCTGGTGGAGGCGCGGGCCAAGGTCGAAATCGAAGTGACGGCCGTCCTGCCCGACTGAGCACGCTCGCCGGGCCGAGGGGCTCGCATATCATTGCCGCCCCATGAGTCCCACGCATCCGGACCGAGACGATCCATCCGCACCAGGCGCTCGCCTCGCCGGGTGCGCCCCGCACGAGTCGGCCGATCCGCTGCAAGCACGCATCGAGCAGGAACGCGCCGCCATCGCGCGCGAGGTGCACGACGAAATCGGCGGTGCACTCTCTGCCATCCACTACGACCTCGCCTGGATCGAGCGCCATGGCGACGACGCGGGCGTCCTCTCGCACGTGCGAGCCGCGCTGGCGACGCTGAAGGACGCCATGGGCACGACCAATCGCATCGTGCAGGACCTGCGCCCTCCGATCCTCGACCAGGGCCTGGTGCCCGCGGTGCAATGGCTCGCTGGCGATTTCGAGCGGCGCACCGGCGTCGTGACCGAGTTCAGCACCACGCGCGAATCGATCGAGCTGCCCGCCGCCGTGCAACTGGTGGCCTACCGCACCGCGCAGGAAGCGCTGACCAACATCCGCAAGCATGCCGACTGCAGCAAGGTGTCGATCGACCTGTCGGACCGCCGCGACGTGCTGACGCTCGAAGTCAGCGACAACGGCCGCGGCCTGCATGCGGATGCCATCGACCCTCGACGCTCCTTCGGCCTTCGGGGGCTCGGCGAGCGGGCCCGCACGGTCGGCGGATGGCTCGACGTCAGCACCCGCCCGGGCGGTGGCACCTCCATCATCCTGTCGGTGCCGATGGAGCGCGCGCCATGATCAACGTGGTGCTGTGCGACGACCACGGCGTCGTGCGGCGCGGCATTCGCGAGACCCTGGCCGAAGCAGTCGACATCAAGGTCACCGGCGAAGCCTCGAGCTATGCCGAGGTGCGCGATGTGTTGCGCAACGTGCCCTGCGACGTGCTGCTGCTCGACCTCGCCATGCCCGGGCGCGGTGGCATGGAAGTGCTCACCACCCTGGCCGAATCCGAATCGCCCGTGCGCGTGCTGGTGGTGTCGATGTTCGGCGAAGACCAGTACGCCATCCGCTGCCTGCGCGCCGGGGCGCAAGGCTACGTGAGCAAGTCGCGCGACCCGCGCGAACTGAGCGAGGCAACGCGCCAGGTCGCGCAAGGCCGCAAGTACGTCACGCCCGAAGTGGCCCAGATGCTGGCCGAGAACGTGTCGCGCCCGCCCACCGAGCTCGCGCACACGGCCCTGTCCGAACGCGAATTGCAGACGCTGATCAAGATCGCTTCGGGCAAGCGGCTTTCCGACATCGCCACCGAGCTCATGCTGAGCCCGAAGACCGTGAGCGTCTATCGGGCCCGGGTGATGGAAAAGCTTCACCTGGCCAACAACGCTGCACTGACGGTGTACGCGATTCGAAACAATCTGGTCTGAAGTCACGCTTTCGTGCACTGGCGGCGGCGTGTTGTCCTGCAAGCCTGTGCGCCGCTGGTTGGCACCGCGCGCCACCGCAACCGGCGAAAAACGTCGTATGGCAACCTACGAGAAGATCGTGCGCGAGACCGATCGATTCAGCGCGGCGGACAGTGAAGGGAAATCCTGGACGGTGGTCGAACAGACCACCTTCGAGGCCCGCGTCGGTTTCGTGGCAAAGCCCCACCCGCCGGTGGAACTCAGCCGGGCTTACAGCCTTGCGGACGGACAGGCGCTCATGGCGCGCGGGAGGGGTGAATTCCAGACCCAAGACGGCCGGCTTCGGCTGACCCGGACCGGCGGCGAACGTGCGTCGAGCGACATGGCGCATGCGCCCGAAGCCTCGGATGCGCCCCAGACCGACGACGCTTTCAGCGGCCGCTCGGGCTGATTCGCTGCGGCAGGCACGCACGGGGTCGGCGATAACCGGAGGGTGCGCGCTTGCGAGCGCTTAGCGCCCGCCCGCGAATATCGACAGCATGCGCTCCAACAAGGCAATCAATGGCTGTTCCATCATCGGCAGCACGAAGGCGATGCCCGCCAGGCCGGCCGTGAGCGTGATCGGAAAGCCGATCGCATAGATGTTCATCTGCGGCGCCACCCGCGAGATGATGCCGAGCGCCAGATTCACGAAAAGCAGCAGGCCGATCATCGGCAAGGCGATCCACAGCGCACTGGCGAACAGGTCGGTGCCGAGTTCGTACATCCTGACCCGTGCGAGCGCTTCGAGCAGGCTGCCGCCGATCGGGAACACCTCGAAGCTCTTCATCACCGCCATCAGCACAGTCAGGTGCCCGTTGATCACGATGAAGAGCAGCACCGCCATGTTGCCGAAGAAGGTCGACACGGCGCTGGTCTGCGAATTGCTCATGGGGTTGAAGAAGGACGCGAAGTTCAGGCCCATCTGCAGTCCCACCATCTCGCCGCCGAGTTCTACCGCCGTGAACACCAGGCGCACGGCAAAACCGATCGCGAGGCCGATGCCGACCTGCTGCACCAGCGTGCCGATCGCCGCAGCGCCGTCGAGTGAGACGACGGGCTGGTCGGCCAGCATCGGCTGCGCGCACAGCGCCACCACGAAGGCGAGCCCGATCCGCGCACGCACGGGGAAGGCGCGCGACGAGAAGATCGGCGCGGAGGTGAAAAGTCCCAGCACGCGCAGGAAGGGCCACAGCACCGGCGTGAGCCAGCCCATGATCTGCGCCTCGGTGAAGGTCAGCACGGCAAGCGCCTAGATCACCATCTGCGGAATGGATTCGATCGTGCGCCGGATGTAGTCCACCAGCGTGGTCAGCATCCAAGGGCCCGCGATGGCAAACACCGCCACGGCGGCGATCAGCTTCGGCACGAAGGCCAGCGTCGCCTCGTGGATCTGCGTGATCGCCTGGAAGATGCTCACGCCCAAACCGACCACCAGCACCACCAGCAACACCGGCAGCGACACCATCAACAGCATCACCAAGGCTTCCTGCCCCATGGTGAGCACCATCTGCGCGTTCAAGATGCGGTCCTCATGCGAAGCTGGCGGCGAGCGAGCCGATCAAGAGGTTCCAGCCGTCGGCCAGGACGAACAGCATCAGCTTGAAGGGCAGTGAAACGAGCACCGGCGACAGCATCATCATGCCCAGCGACATCAGCACGCTGGACACCACGATGTCGATCACCAGGAACGGAATGAAGATCATGAAGCCGATCTGGAATGCCGACTTGAGCTCGCTGGTCGCAAAGGCCGGGATCAGCACACGCATCGGCGCAGTCTCGGCGGTGACGTCGGCCGGCAGCTTGGCCAGGCGCGAGAACAGTGCGAAGTCGGACTGGCGCGTCTGCTTGAGCATGAACTGGCGCATCGGCGCCTCGGCCTTGGCGAGCGCGTCCTCGAAGCTCAGGGTGTTGTTCGAATACGGGACGTAGGCGTCGCTGTACACGCGGTCGAGCGTCGGTCCCATCACGAAGAGCGTGAGGAAGAGCGACAGCCCGACCACCACCTGGTTCGGCGGCGCCGACTGAGTGCCCAAAGCCTGTCGAAGCAGCGACAGCACGATCACGATCCGCGTGAATCCCGTCATCATCAGGAGGATCGCCGGCAGGAAGGACAGCGCCGTGAAGAACAGCAGCGTCTGGATGGGCACCGAATAGCTGTTGCCCCCCGCGCCGGTGCCGATGACCAGCGGCAGCTGGCCGGCCGCCTGCTGCGCGAGCACAGGCGCGCCGAGCGTCAATGTGCCCAGAGCGGCCACGGCGGCCGCGGCCTTCCACGAACGTCTAGACATGCGAAGCTTCCGGCGCAGCGAAGGCGGGCACGCCGAGCACGCCGGGTGGGGCGAGCGGGGCCGGCGAAGCGGGCAAGGCATGCAGGCAGGTGATCGACTGGCCCGTCACGCCCAGCACCAGCCAGGTCCGCGCGGATTCGGGGCCGACTTCGACCGTGACCACGCGCTGCTGCGGGCCGACCGCCACCGCCGAGACCAGCCGCGAGCTGGTGCCCTGCGTGGCCGCACCGAGCATGCCGCCGCGCCGCTGCTGGAGCTTGCGCAGCATGAAGGGGATGCACAGCATCAACCCGATGAAGAGAACGACGGTGACCAGGCTCTGGATCATGAAAATCGGCTCGCGTGTCAGCTGCTGCGGTTGATGCGGCGCAGCCGCTCGGACGGCGTCACCACGTCGGTCAGGCGGATGCCGAACTTGTTGTTGACCACCACCACTTCGCCCTGGGCCACCAGGTAGCCGTTGACCAGCACATCCATCGGCTCGCCGGCGAGCGCGTCGAGCTCGACGATCGATCCCTGGCCCAGCTGCAGCACGTGCTTGATGGCGACCTTCTTGCGGCCGAGCTCCACCGACAGCTGCACCGGGATGTCGAGCACCCGATGGATGTCGTTGATGGGGGCCTGGGCCGCGCTCGCGGCGCCGGCGCCTTCTTCGAGGGCCTCGGCCCAGCCGGCGCCCGTGGGGGCGGAAACCGCCGCTTGATCATTGGACATGTGAACCTCCTAGCCAGTGCGGGTCGTCGCCGCGCAGGCATTCGTCGATGCGCAATGCGAATCGCGCGTTGTGGGTGCCGTAGTGGCAGGTGAAGATGGGTGCGCCGTCGACCGAGGCCACGACGCTGTGGGGGCGTTCGAACTGGATGAAATCGCCCGGCTTCATCGCGAGCAGTTGCCCGACGGTGACTTCGGGCTGCGCGAGTTCCGCGACCAGCGTGACCTCGGCCGCCTGGATCTCGCGCGTCAGCATGGTGACCCAGCGCCGGTCCTCGGCCATCGCGCGGGCCTGCTGGGCGCCGTAGAGCACTTCGCGGATCGGCTCGAGCAGCCCGTAGGGCATGCAGATGCGCACGGTGCCCTCGAGCCCGCCGAGCGCGATGCGCAGCGTGGTCACCACCACCATCTCCGACGGTGCGGCGACGTTCACGAACTGCACGTGCGTCTCGGAACGCTCGTGCGCCAGCGTGAGCGGGTAGATCTCTTTCCAGGCCTTGTTGTATTCGGTGCAGACCACACCCAGGAGCCGCTGGATGACGCGCTGCTCGGTGGGAGAGAAGTCGCGGTTCTCGATCGGCGCATGCAGCTTGCCGGCCCCGCCGTACAGCACGTCGACCAGCGCCGAGATGAGCCCGGCTTCGCACACCACGAGGCCGCTGCCGCGCAGCGGATGCATCGACATGATGTTGAAGTTGGTCGGCGACGACAGCAGGCCGACGAATTCCGAAAAGCGTTGCACCGCCACCGGCTCGATGGTGATCTCGGGGCTGCAGCGGGCGAACTGGAACAGGCCGAGCCGCACGTTGCGCAGGAAGCGTTCGTTGACGATCTCCAGCGTCGGCATCGGCCGGCGGATCAGCCGCTCGTCGGCCGACAGGTCGTAGTCGCGCGCGGCGGCCGCGGCCATGCGCTCGATCGGGTCCTGTGCGGGCGCGGCAGCGGCAGCGCCGGGGGTTTCATCCATCGGGTCGGACATGGCGAAAATGAAATTACTGGACGATGAAGGCCGAGAACAGCACGCCGTGCACCGGGCTTTCGGCGGATTCCGCCTTGGCCTTTTTCTTCTTCTTGCGCGGCTTCTCTTCGTCGTCGGCTTCTTCTTCGCCGGCCTTGTCGGCCTTGTCGGCCTTGGCCTTGCGCGGCGCCTCGACCTCGTAGCCCAGGGCGCGCGAGATCTCGGCCACGATGTCGGCAGCCAGCTTTTCCTTGCCGTCGCGCTTGAGCAGTTCGTCGGAGCTGCGCTGCGACACCATCAGCAGCACGTTGCTGCGCACCTTCGGAAGGATCGCCTTGATCTGGTCGGCGGCCTTGTCGTTGTCGAGTTCGAGCGTGATGCCGATCTGCGCGAAGCGCTCGCCGCCCACGTCGGCCAGGTTGACCACCATGTTCTCCAGCGGCATGTACGTCGGCGCGTGCTTGGGTTCGGGCGCAGCGGCTTCCTCATGGCCGGCATCCGCCGCCTTCTTCTGCATGAAGTACCACGCCCCGCCGCCCGCCCCGCCGAGCAGCACGACGGCGGCCAGCAAGATGAGGAGCAGCTTGCTCTTCCCCTTCTTCGGGGCTTCGGATGCGGCCGGCATGGCGGCTGCGGCTGGATTGGCGGACACGGCGAGTTCCTTCGGAGCGATGAACGGTGACCACGACGGCCCCGAAGGGCCGCGTCGTCTGCATGGCACCGATTATTCGATCCGGCGCCGCCGCGAAGCGCCCGATAAAGGGGAGGAAAGCCGCGCTTTAGAAGCGCTTGCCGTGCGTCCTCACACGTACATGTCCAACGCGCGGGAGGATTGCACACGGTGGGCCGGCTTCGGCGCTTCGGCAGCGCCGGGGGCCGCGTCGGAGCCGCCTTCGCGGCCCTGGAACTGCCGTGCGCCCTGCCCGTCGGACGGCTGCCCGGCGCCCTGCGCCTCGCCGCCCACCGACGAGTTGGCGAGCATCAGGCCTTCGTTGCCCAACAGCTCCTTCAGCTGGGGCATGGCCTGCTGCAGCATGTGCCGGGTTTCGGGGTGGTCGCTGCGAAACGCGACCTGCGCCTCGTTGCCCTGCACCTGCACGCTCACCGACACCCGGTGCCCGCCCATCACCTCCAGCTTGAGTTCGGCTCCCTGAGTCTTCTGCGACAGCCACCAGCTCACCTGCTCGACCATGCGCTGGGCCATCTCGAGATGCGAGGCCGACGCGCCTGCCGCGGCAGCGTCCACCGGCAGCATGAAGGGGGAGGCGGACGGAGCCGCACTCACGCTCCCGGGCTCGGCGCCGCGGATCGACGGCGCGTCGGCCTTGGCGCCTTCGATGCGCCGGGGCATCGCTTCCATCGCGGTGGCCACCTGCAGCGCGGTGGAGTCCGGGACCACCGCCGCGCCGCCGATCGGTGCGGCTCCGGTGGCGGCCGGCTGCCTGTCGTCCTGCGCCGCAAGGCGCTGGGCAGCGGCGGCCTGGGCCTGCAGCCCGTTGCCGGCGCTGCCGTTGGAACCGTTGCCGGCGCCGGCGCCCGAGCCGGCATGGGCGGCAGACCGCCCGAACAGCGATTCGCCGGTCGCGCGCGTCGCATCGGGCTCGATGCCCAGGGCGCGCACGCGTTGCTGGCTCGTCGGGTCGTCCACGCCCAGACGCGAGGTCGTGCGGTCGCTGATGCTGCGCGTGCCGCGCGGCGCCACCGCCGCTTCGCCGCTCGTGTCTGCTGCGGCGGCCTGTGCAGCATCGCTGCCCGCATCGGTGGCCGTGCCGGCCGCCTTGGATGGGTCGGCCAGCGCCGCGGCGGCGCCTGCCGTCGCGCCGGTGGCAGACGCCGCCGAACCCGATGCGAGTCCGATGGCGGCAATGGAGGATGCCGACGTCGCCGAAGTCGCCGACGCGTTGGCAGCGGTCGATGACGCTCCCGCCGAACTCGCCGCAGCAGCTGCAGCGGCCGCTGCTGTGGGCGCACCCAGGTCGATGCCCAGCAGGGCCGATTGCGCCAGCAACAACCCGTGGTCGACGCCACCCGTGCCGGTCGACGCCGAAGCGTCGGCAGCCGGCGCAGCCGAGCCGTCCGCTGGCGTTGCGGCGTCGAGCGGATCGGCGGCGGGCGCAGACGGTGGCGTCGCGGAACCCTTGGGGCCTTCGTCGGCTTCCGCTGCGGAAAAGGCCAGCATGAAGGCGTCGGAGCCGTCGGCGGCCCCCGATGCATCGGCCCCGCGGCCGCCACTCCCACGATGAACCGCCGAGGCACCCGCCGTGGCGCTGGCGGCATTGGCGCTGACCTGGCTCATCGGACACCTCCACTGAACGCCGACGCGCGGCGGCGATGCTGGATCGCCGCCTGCTCGTCCGACATCTTCTGCTCGCGCCGGCTCAGCTCGGCCTGTCGCTCGCGCTCGCGTTGCTTCATCAGCTGCCGCAGGCTTTCGAGCTTCAACTCGGCAACGCGCAGCGTGGCGGCTTCGCGCTCCACGTTGCGTCCGTGTTCGGCGACGATGCCGGTCTGCAGCCCGATGGCATGGTCGAGCCGCGCCATGAACTGGTAGTGGTGGCGCATCAGCTCGGGCGTGCAGCTGAGCGACTGTTGCGCCCAGCGCGTCGTGCATTCCTGCGCGTAGCTTTCGAGCTGGTCGATCTGCAGTTGCGCCGAAATCCATTGCTGTCGAGCCTTGGCGAGCACCTGCGCAGCGGCGTCGCGCCGCGTCTGCGCCAGTTCCACTGCGACCGAAAGGCCGTTCATGACCGACATGCCGGACTCCTTGAGGAAGACTTGTTGTTGAAAGAGAGACTCACGCGAAGAACTCCGACATGGCTTCGATGCTGCCTTCGAGGCTCGCCGCTTCGTGCATGTTCTGCTGGAGAAAGGTGCTCATCGCCGGCTGCAGGCGGATCGCCAGGTCGAGTGCCGGGTCGCTGCCCGCGGCATACGCGCCGACGCGAACCAGGTCGCGGCTCTTGCGATAGCGCGAATACACCGCCCGAAAGCATCGCGCGGCCTCGACGTGCGCAGCAGATGCCACGTTGTGCATCACGCGCGATGCCGACTGCTCGATGTCGATCGCCGGAAAATGCGCCTCTTCGGCGAGGTCGCGCGACAGCACGATGTGGCCATCGAGAATGGCGCGCGCCGCGTCGGCGATCGGGTCCTGCTGGTCGTCGCCTTCGGACAGCACGGTATAGAAAGCCGTGATCGAACCCACGCCATTCAAGCCGTTGCCGCTGCGTTCCACCAGCTGGGGCAGCTTGGCGAAGCACGACGGCGGATAACCCTTGGTGGCCGGGGGCTCGCCGATCGCGAGCGCGATCTCGCGCTGCGCCATCGCATAGCGGGTGAGCGAATCCATCAGCAGCAGCACATGGCGGCCCTTGTCGCGAAAGTGCTCCGCCACGGCCGTCGCATAGGCCGCGCCTTGCATGCGCAGGAGCGGCGGCGAATCGGCCGGGGCCGCCACGACGACCGAGCGCGCACGGCCCTCGGGGCCGAGGATGTCCTCGATGAATTCCTTGACTTCGCGGCCGCGCTCGCCGATGAGCCCGACCACGATCACGTCGGCTTCGGTGTAGCGCGCCATCATGCCGAGCAGCACGCTCTTGCCCACGCCGGAGCCGGCGAACAAGCCCAGGCGCTGGCCGCGGC
>JAHJOG010000327.1 GCA_018820395.1 Gammaproteobacteria bacterium
CTCAGCCAGCTGGCGCTCTCGGGCATTCTCGACCGGGTCGCAGGCGTGGTGTTCGGTCAATGCACCCGCTGCGCAGCGGGGGTCGAGGACTACAGCGGCTTCACCGTGCCCGAACTGCTCGAGCATTATCTGGCCCCGCTCGGCGTGCCGGCGTTTCGCGGCGCCAACATCGGTCATGTCGCCAACCAGCTCAGCCTCCCGGTCGGCGCGCGGGTCGAGATCGATGCCGGTCTCGGGAGCATCCGCATTCTCGAACCCGTCACCGCCTAGCGCCCCCGCGCGGGTCGTCTGATCGCCCCGCGCGCAGTCCGTGTCAGTCGTCGATGTTGCGGCGGAAGGTCTCGGGCAGGAACAGGATCCCCACGACCGCGGTCATCGCGCAGACCAGCACCGGGTACCACAGCCCGTAATAGATATCGCCGGTGGCCGCGACCATGGCGAAGGCCACCGTCGGCAGGAAGCCGCCGAACCAGCCATTGCCGATATGGTAGGGCAGCGACATCGAGGTGTAGCGGATCCGGCTCGGGAACAGCTCGACCAGCATCGCGGCGAGCGGGGCGTAGGCGGCGGTCACCAGCAGCATGATCGCGAAGATGATCGCCACCACCAGCGGGCGGTTGACCTTGTCGGGGTCGGCCTCCTCGGGGTAGCCCGCCGCGGTCAGCGCCTCGCCGACGCGGGTCCGAAACGCCGCGATCGCGGGTGCCAGCTGCGCGGGCGAGAGCGCATCCGGATCGGGCGCGGCGATCGCGACCTCGCCGACGCGGACCTCGGCCAGGGTGCCCGGCCCGGCTTCGACATTGTCGTAATTGACGCCGTCGCGCGCCAGATAGGCCTTGGCGATGTCGCAGCTGGTCCGGTCGAAGGTGTTGCTGCCGATCGGATCGAACTGGAACGAGCACTCGTCCTCATACGCCATCACCGTGACCGGCGAGCGCGCCACCGCTTCGGCGAGCTCGGGGTTGGCGGCGTGGGTCAGCGCCTTGAACAGCGGGAACAGTGTCAGCGCGGCGAGCACGCAGGCGGTCATGATGATCTTCTTGCGGCCGATCTTGTCGCTCAGCCAGCCGAAGAACACGAAGGTCGGCGTCGCCAGGATCAGCGCGCTGACCAGCAGCACGTTGGAGGTGGCGGGATCGACATCGGCGATCCGTTCGAGATAGAACAGCGTGTAGAACTGGCCGGTGTAGCCGATCACCCCCTGACCCGCGACCGCGCCGAACAGCGCCAGCAGGACGAATTTGAGATTGCCCCAGCGCGCGAAGGCCTCGGTGAGCGGCGCCTTGGAGGTCTTGCCCTCGTCCTTCATCTTCTGGAACACCGGGCTTTCCGCCAGCTGCAAGCGGATCCACAGCGAGACCGCGAGCAGGAAGATCGAGGTCAGGAAGGGAATCCGCCAGCCCCATTCGGAGAAGGCATCCTCGCCCAGCAGCGCGCGCAGCCCGATCACCATCAGCAGCGCGGCGAACAGGCCGATCGTCGCGGTGGTCTGGATGAAGCTGGTGAAGAAGCCGCGCCGGCCCTTGGGGGCGTGTTCGGCGACATAGGTGGCCGCGCCGCCATATTCGCCGCCCACCGCGAGACCCTGGATCAGACGCAGCAGCACCAGGATGATCGGTGCGGCGATGCCGATCGCGGCATAGCTGGGGAGCAGCCCCACCGCGAAGGTCGAAAGCCCCATCAGCACCATGGTGATCAGAAAGGTGTTCTTGCGCCCGACCAGATCGCCGATCCGCCCGAACACCACCGAACCCAGCGGCCGGATCGCAAAGCCCGCGGCGAAAGCGGCGAGCGCGAGGATGAAGGCGGTGGTCTCGTTGACGCCGGAAAAGAACTGCGCCGAGATATAGCTCGCCAGCAGCCCGTAGAGATAGAAATCGAACCATTCGAACATGGTCCCGAGCGAGGCGGCGGTGATCACCTTGACCTCGCTCTGCTTCACCGGTCCCGGCGGTGTATCGGGCGTTGTATCGGGCGTGGCCGCCGCGGAAGTGCCTTGCGCGTTCATTCTCTTTCTCCTTCTCCCAGATCCGGCGGGTCGTCCCGCTCTCGCCTGCGACAATCCAACCTAATGCGTGAGGGCCATCGCCTCGGAGCTGCACCCGGCGCCGGCGATCTCGCGCTCCGCCTGGGTGAAGCCGTAGGCGGGGACGAGTTCGCCCGCGCGGTCGGTGATGCCGTCCCATTCGCGCGCGACCGCCGCGGCCGCGTCGCTGCCCGATCCGATCTGCACGCCTTGCGTCAGCGTGACGTTCGCGGCGGCGAAATGGCCGCCGCCGGCGCACAGGATGGTCCGCGTGGGCGCGTCCTCGCCCGCCAGATGGACCAGCCCGGGGCTGACCAGCGCGGGGTCGAGACAGGCAAGCGCCTCTTCCGAGAGGACCCCGCCGGTCATCTGCGTCGCCGCGGTGGGGGCGAGGCAATTGACGCGGATGCCGTATTTCTCCCCCTCGATCGCGAGCGTCTGCATCAGCCCGACCAGCGCCATCTTGGCGGCGCCGTAATTCGCCTGGCCGAAATTGCCGTAGAGTCCGGAGGAGGAAGTGGTCATCACCACCCTCCCGTGCTTCTGCGCGCGCATCGTCTCCCACACCGCCTTGGTGCAGATCGCCGCGCCCATCAGATGGACCTCGAGCACCAGCCGGAAATCGCTCATCGCCATCTTGGCGAAGCTGCGATCGCGCAGGATGCCCGCATTGTTGATCAGGATGTCGACCCCGCCCCAGATATCGCCGGTGCGCGCGACCATCGCGGCGACCTCCTCGGCAGGGCCGCGCGCCAGATCGTTGACCACCACCCTGGCGCCGTGCCGCGCCAGTTCGAGCGCGTGACACCGCCCGAGCCCGCCCCCGGCCCCGGTCACGATCGCCACCCGGCCCGCGAGCCTTGCTTGCGCTTCCGTCACCGCCATCGCTCTCTACTCCCTCGCCCAAACATGTTCACTCTCCCGCTAGTTAATAACAAGCGCATGCGCGATCCGCAAAGTCTTTCCCGCATGTGTTTCATCAACCTTGCGCCGCAGTCCCGCCCTTGGGAGTGCAGATCGCGTGGAATCCCGCCGCCATGAAGGTCGCCATCCGCGCCTTCACCGCGCGGAAATCCTCCGATTTGCACAGCCCGCCCGACAGCTTGTCGATCCGCCCGGTCCGCGCCAGCGTCAGCATCAGCGCCCCGCTGACGAAGTGGTAGCCCCAGAACACATCGACCTTGTCCGCTTCGGGCAGCGCGCGGTTGATCAGCCCGATCAGATGCAGCACCACCGGATCGAAATGCTCGTCCATCATCTCGGCGCCCCATTCGGGGGTGTTGGCCACCTGCGAGGCGAGCGCCCCGTAATTGCGCCAGCCCTCGCCGCCATTGATGTAGAGATCGAGATCGGTGTCGAGAAAGGTATGCAGCGCGCCCTCGACCGTGAGATTGCCCGCATTGGCGCGCTCGTATTCCTCGAGCGCCTTCATCCGCATCTGCGTGGTCACTTCCGCGCGCCGGTCGAACACCGCGTCGAACAGCTTCTGCTTGTCGTCGAAATAATAGTTCACCAGCGTGTGGTGCACGCCGACGCTCTTGGCGACATCCTTGAGCGTCACCCCATATAACCCGTGGCGCGAGAACAGATATTCCGCCGCGTCGAGAATCTGCTCGGTGGTCTCTGCGCGGCGCTCGGCCTTGGATTGCGGCTTGCGCCGCGGTTTCGTTGCTGGCGGCAAGGCTGCGCCCTTCCATGGTATGACCGCGGGAGCGGCGACGGGATC
>JAHJOG010000019.1 GCA_018820395.1 Gammaproteobacteria bacterium
CACGCGCTTCGTGAACTGACTCGTCGCAGCTGTTTGAGTGAAGTGAACGAAGTGAACGCAGCGAGTTCTGCGACGGCCCGACCGCGCGAGCACTGCAGGGAAGCCGCGAAGCGGCCGGCACAGTGAAGCAGTCCCGCCGCACACCGCCCCACGGGCGCTCCCACCAACGAACACAGAGCACTGCCCGCGGACCCCTCCATCAGCGAACACAGAGTGCGGTACACGCGCCCCGCGTGCGCTCTCCTCAACGAACACGCACGCGCTCAGCTCCCGATCGCCGCCTGCGCGCCCACATCCCCCCATACACCGCCAGATTCAACACCACCACGAACACGCCGAGCGAAATCTGCACCCCTCGCGTCAACCCTTCCGGGTAGATCACCCCCAACAGATAGTGCTCCACGAACCCACCGCGATACCCCGCTTGCCCCGCAGCCGCGCGCAGCGAGTTCTCCAGCGGAGTCAGCGGGCAGATCCATCCGGCCCAGGCCACCCACGCCGCCCAAGCCACCGCCGGCAGGTGCAGCCATGCGAGCTTGCGCCAGCGCCAGGCCAGCACACCGCCCACGATCACGAAAAGAATGAAGAGCCCGTGCGCCACCAGCACCGCGTCGGCCAGGAGCCGCGACGTCATCGGTGTGCCGATCGGGCCATCGCAACAGCGTTCATCGCCCTGGAGCATAGGCGGTCTCCCCGCGCCTCGGGGGCGAAGGGACATGGCCCAAACCTATAATCGAAGGCTCCAGCCAACCAGCAGCCGGCCGAGCGCCAACCAGGCTCTCCGACTGCGCGCCGCCCTTGTGGCAGACCCCGATCAAGATGAGCCAGCCCTCCTTCAGCGTCGCTGAAATCCGCAAGACCTTTCTCGACTTCTTTGCGTCCAAGGGCCACACCGTGGTCCCGTCGAGTTCGCTCGTGCCGGCCAACGACCCCACGCTGATGTTCACCAACTCGGGCATGGTCCAGTTCAAGGACGTCTTTCTGGGCACCGACAAGCGGCCGTACGTGCGGGCTGCGTCCGTGCAGGCGTGCCTTCGCGCCGGGGGCAAGCACAACGATCTCGAGAACGTCGGCTACACCGCGCGGCATCACACCTTCTTCGAGATGCTGGGCAACTGGAGCTTCGGCGACTACTTCAAGCGCGAGTCGCTCAGCTGGGCCTTCGAGCTGCTGACGCAGGTCTTCAAGCTGCCGGCCGACAAGCTCTGGGCCACGGTCTACCAGGAAGACGACGAGGCGTACGACATCTGGACGAAGGTCATCGGCCTGCCGCCCGAGCGCGTGGTGCGCATCGGCGACAACAAAGGCGGACGCTATATGTCCGACAACTTCTGGATGATGGCCGACACCGGCCCGTGCGGGCCGTGCAGCGAGATCTTCTACGACCACGGGCCCGACATCGCCGGTGGTCCGCCCGGCAGCCCCGATGAAGACGGCGACCGCTACATCGAGATCTGGAACAACGTGTTCATGCAGTTCGACATGCAGCCCGACGGCAGCGTGCGGCCGCTGCCGGCGCCGTGCGTCGACACCGGCATGGGCCTCGAGCGGCTGGCGGCGATTCTTCAGCACGTGCACAGCAACTACGAGATCGACCTGTTCGACACGCTGGTCAAGGCGGCCGCGCGCGAGACCGGCGAGAAAGACTTGCAGAACAAGAGCCTGCGCGTGATCGCCGACCACATCCGTGCCACGGCGTTCCTGGTGGCCGACGGCGTGATCCCGTCCAACGAAGGCCGTGGCTACGTGCAGCGCCGCATCGTGCGCCGGGCCATCCGCCACGGCTACAAGCTGGGGCAGAAGAAGCCGTTCTTCCACAAGCTCGTGCCCGACCTGGTGGCGATGATGGGCGAGGCCTATCCCAAGCTGCAGGCCGACGAGCAGCGCATCGTCGACACCCTCAAGACCGAAGAAGAGCGCTTCTTCGAAACGCTCGCCACGGGCATGGAGATCCTCGACGCGGCCCTGGCCGGCGACGTCAAGGTGCTGCCGGGCGACGTGGCTTTCAAGCTGCACGACACCTTCGGTTTTCCGCTCGACCTGTCGGCCGATGTGTGCCGCGAACGGGGCGTGGAAGTCGACTCCGAAGGCTTTGCTGCCGCGATGGAGCGGCAGAAGGCCGCCGGGCGCGCGGCAGGGCGCTTCAAGATGGATCGCGCGGTCGACTACGGCGGCGCGGGCAACACCTTCACCGGCTACGAACGCCTCGAAGAACAGGCCAAGGTGCTGGCGCTGTACTTCGAGGGGTCGCCGGTCGAGCAGTTGTCCGAAGGGCAGGCCGGCATCGTGGTGCTCGACCGCACGCCGTTCTATTCGGAAAGCGGTGGCCAGGTGGGCGACTCGGGCGTGCTGGCGGCCGAGGGCGTGCAGTTCGGCGTCGACGACACGCAGAAGATCAAGGCCGACGTGTTCGGCCACCATGGCACGCAGACGCAGGGCACCCTGAAGCTGGGCGACAGCGTGACGGCACGCGTCGACACCGAGCGTCGGGCCGCGACCATGCGCAATCACAGCGTGACGCACCTGATGCACAAGGCGTTGCGCGAAGTGCTGGGCGAGCACGTGCAGCAAAAAGGTTCGCTGGTCGACGCCGACAAGACGCGGTTCGACTTCGCGCACAACGGGCCGCTGACGCCGGCGCAGATTCTCGAGATCGAGCGTCGCGTGAACGCCGAGATCCTGGCCAACGCGGCCACGCAGGCGCGCGTGATGGACATGGAGTCGGCACAGAAGACCGGCGCCATGATGCTCTTCGGCGAGAAGTACGGCGAGTCGGTGCGCGTGCTCGACATCGGTTCCAGCCGCGAACTGTGCGGCGGAACGCACGTCGCCCGGACCGGTGACATCGGCCTGTTCAAGATCGTCGGCGAAAGCGGCGTCGCAGCCGGCGTGCGCCGCGTCGAGGCGGTGACGGGGAGCAACGCGCTCGCCTACCTGCAGGAACTCGAAGCGACGGTGCACAGCGTGGCGGCGACGCTCAAGTCGCCGGCCGCCGAGGTGCAGCCGCGGCTCGCTCAATTGCTCGACCAGGTCCGCTCGCTCGAACGCGAAATCGGCTCGCTCAAGGGGCGCCTGGCCTCGTCGCGGGGCGACGAACTCGTCGGCCAGGCCATCGACGTCAACGGCATCAAGGTGCTGGCTGCCACGCTCGAAGGCGGCGACGCCAAGTCCTTGCGCGACACCATGGACAAGCTGAAGGACAAGCTGAAATCGGCGGCCATCGTGCTGGCGGCGGTCGACGGCAGCAAGGTGCAGATCGCGGCCGGCGTCACCGCCGACGTCACCGCCCGACTAAAGGCCGGCGAGCTGGTCAACTTCGTCGCGCAGCAGGTGGGCGGCAAGGGCGGCGGCAAGGCCGACATGGCCATGGCCGGCGGCACCGATGCTGCGGGGCTGCCCGCGGCCTTGCAATCGGTTCGGGGTTGGGTCGCAGAGCGCACCTAGGCGCACCATGACCGAATCCACACTGTCCGAAGTGATGGTGATGGGCGCAGGCTCGGTGGGTTGCTATCTGGGCGGATGCCTGGCCGCTGCCGGTGCCCGGGTGACTTTTGTCGGGCGGCCGCGCGTGCTGGACGCGCTTGCGAAGCACGGCTTGACGGTCAGCGATCTCGAAGGCGGCGAAAGCTGGATTCCGCCCGCGGCACTGCATCTCTCGCTGGAGGTGCCGGTCGGCGCGCGGCCCGACCTGGTGCTGCTGACCGTAAAGAGCAGCGCCACCGCGCAGGCGGCCACCGAAGTCGCAGCCGGCGTGCGGCCTTCGACCACGGTGCTGTCGTTCCAGAACGGCGTGTCGAATGCGGCGGTGGCGGGGCTGGCGGCGCCGGGGCTGTATCTGCTGCCGGGCATGGTTCCGTTCAACGTGTCCGAAACCGGGCCGGCCCACTTTCACCGCGGTACCAGCGGAAGGCTGGCCGCCGAGGAAGACGCGGCGCTGCTGCCCTGGGTGCCGGTGTTCGCGCGTGCAGGCATTCCGCTCGACCTGCATGCCGACATGCCCTCGGTGCAATGGGCCAAGCTGCTGCTCAACCTGAACAACCCGGTCAACGCATTGTCGGGGCTTCCGCTGCGCGCGGAGTTGATGGAGCGTGACTACCGCGTGTGCCTGGCGGCGTTGATGGACGAAGCGCTGGCCATCCTGCAGCGCGCCGGGATCTTGCCTGCGCAGCTCGCTTCGGTGCCGGCGCGCCGCCTGCCCGGCGTGCTGCGGCTGCCGACGATGCTGTATCGGCTGGTGGCCGCCCGGTCGCTGCAGATGGACGCCAAGGCACGCTCCAGCATGGCCGACGACCTGGCGCTCGGGCGGCGCACCGAGATCGACGCCCTGTGCGGCGAAGTCGTGCGGCTGGGCCTCGCGCATGGCACCCCAGCGCCGCTCAACGCCAAGATGGTCGAACTGCTCGAGGCCTGGCCTGCACACCCCGGGCCCGTGCCGGGACGCCAGTTGCGAGCGCTGCTCGGGCTCTAGCCGCCGACAACACCGAGCCTGGCACTTCAGCAAAGCATCGAGCACCCCATGCAAGTTCTGATTCTGGGCAGCGGCGTGATCGGCACCTCGGTGGCCTACTACCTCGCCAAGGCCGGCCACGAGGTCACCGTGCTCGACCGGCAGCCCGGACCGGCGCTGGAAACCAGCTATGGCAATGCGGGCGAGGTGTCGCCCGGGTATTCGGCGCCGTGGGCCGGCCCGGGGGTTCCGCTGAAAGCCGTCAAGTGGCTGTTGATGCGGCACAGCCCGCTCGTCATCCGGCCGATGCTGGACCCGGCCATGTGGCGCTGGGGGCTTTCGATGCTGCGCAACTGCACGCAGGCGCGCTATGAACTCAACAAGGGCCGCATGGTCCGGCTGGCCGAATACAGCCGCGACTGCCTGCGCGAATTGCGTGCCGACACGGGCATCCA
>JAHJOG010000201.1 GCA_018820395.1 Gammaproteobacteria bacterium
TCCACCCACGACGAACTCGTCGTCACCGCGCGCAGCGTCGTCCGCACCACCGAGCCCCTCCTGTCGCCCGCCGCCTCCAAGGACATGCCCTGGGAAGACGTGCGTGACCGCTTCCGCTACGCCAAAGACGCCCCCTTCGATCCTGCTTCTGAATTCACCTTCGCCTCGCGCTACGTCCCGCGCCACGACGAGTTTGCCGTCTATGCGCGCCAGACCTTCGTCGCGGGCCGGCCGATTTTCGATGCGCTCATGGACCTCACCTTGCGCATCCACGAAGACTTCGAGTACGACGCCAAGAGCACCCAGGTCAGCACCCCCGCCGTCGAGGCACTCGCTCAGCGGCGCGGCGTGTGCCAGGACTTCGCGCACATCATGATCGCCTGCCTGCGCATGACCGGCCTGCCCGCGCGCTACGTCAGCGGCTATCTGCTCACCCAGCCACCGCCGGGCCGCCCGCGCCTCGTCGGCGCCGACGCCTCGCACGCCTGGGTGTCGGCCTACCTGCCCGGCGCCGACGGCCCCGGCGCCTGGACCGAGTTCGACCCCACCAACGGCCGGCAACCCGGTGAAGACTACGTCACCCTCGCCATCGGCCGCGACTATTCCGACGTCTCGCCCATGCGCGGTGTGCTGCATGGCGGCGCGCGGCACACGCTGGACGTGGGCGTCACCGTGGAGCCGCTCGAAGCCGAACCGGCCGATGCCGCGCCGCTTGCCTCATCGCCCCTGGCCGCCAAGATCGAACCGGAGGGCCACCCTCCGGCGGCGGCCTTTTCATCCATCCCATCGCAAGGACAGCAATCCCAATGACCGTCTACGACAAACTCGCCGAACTCGGCATCACCCTCCCTCCCGTATCCGCCCCCGCGGCCGCGTATGTTCCTTTCGTGCAGACCGGCAATCTGGTCTACCTGTCCGGCCACATCGCGCGCAAGGACGGCAAGCCGTGGGTCGGCCAACTCGGCGCCACCATCAGTACCGACGAAGGCAAGCAGGCCGCGCGCGCGATCGCGATCGATCTGCTCGGCACGCTGCATGCGGCAGTCGGCGACCTGGGCAAGGTGAAGCGCATCGTCAAGCTCATGAGCCTGGTCAACTCGACCCCCACCTTCACCGATCAGCACCTGGTCACCAACGGCGCGAGCGAACTGATGGGCGAAGTGTTCGGCAAGGACAAGGGCGCCCACGCCCGCAGCGCGTTCGGCGTCGCCCAAATCCCCATGGGCGCGTGCGTCGAAATCGAACTGGTCGCCGAGATCGAATAGGCGCACCACCCATCGCCCACCACCCACCGCCCACGAGGAATCGCGATGACGACCGAAGCAGAACCCCTGGTGCGCATCGAGCGCGACACGCGCGGCGTGACCACGCTGACACTGAATCGGCCACACGCGTTCAATGCCCTGTCGGAAGCGATGCTCGACGCGCTCGAGGCCGCGCTGCAGGCGGTGGAGCGCGACGACGCTTCGCGCGCGATCGTGCTCGCGGCCAGTGGCCGTGCGTTCTGCGCGGGGCACGACCTGCGTGAGATGCGCGCACAGCCTTCCGAGGAGTACTACCGCGCGCTCTTCGGCCAATGCTCGCGCGTGATGATGGCGATCCAGCGCGTGCCGGTGCCGGTGATCGCGCGCGTGCAGGGCATCGCCACCGCGGCGGGCTGCCAGCTCGTCGCGATGTGCGACCTGGCCGTGGCCGCCGAAGACGCGCGCTTCGCCGTGAGCGGCGTCAACCTCGGTCTCTTCTGTTCGACGCCGAGCGTGGCGCTCTCGCGCAACCTCCCGCGCAAGGCCGCCTTCGAGATGCTCGTCACCGGCGACTTCATCGACGCGCGGCGCGCGCAAGCGCAAGGCCTGGTCAACCGCGTCGCACCGGCCGATCAGCTCGACGCCGAGGTCGAGCGCCTGGTCGCGAGCATCCTCGCCAAGCCGCGCGTGGCGGTGGCGATGGGCAAGCAGCTTTTCTACCGCCAGCTCGAACGCGGCATGGCTGCGGCGTATGACGATGCGGCCGCCACCATGGCCTGCAACATGATGGACGCGGCAGCGCTCGAAGGCGTGCAGGCCTTCATCGACAAGCGGCCGCCCGACTGGGCTTCAAAGCACTGAGAAGCGCGCGGGGGCCCGTTCAAGCGGGCGTGTGTGGACGGGGCTGGGCAAGCCAGTGCGGCCATTCGGAGCGAGGCGCGCCGTCGGGCCCGTCGCGGCTCACTGGGCCTGCAGCACCAGGTCCGCGCCCTTCTCCCCGATGACGATGGCCGCCGCGTTGGTGTTGGCAGACACCATCGTCGGCATCACCGACGCATCGATCACGCGCAGCCCATCGATGCCGCGCACGCGCAGCTCGGCGTCGACCACGGAGCGCGCGTCGCCGCCCATCCGGCAGGTGCCGCACGGATGGAACACCGTGCCGCCTTTTTCCCTGGCGAAACGTTCGAGCGCGGCGTCGTTGTCCACGCCCTTGCCAGGGAGGTATTCGTCGTCGGTGACGAGATCGCGAAACGACGGCTGCCGGTAGATGTCGCGCAGCATGCGCAGCCCGTCCACCAGCACGCGGATGTCGTGCGGCGCGGTGAGGTAGTTCGACACGATGCGCGGCGGCTGCATCGGGTCGGCCGAGCGCAGCGACACGCGTCCGCGCGATTCGGGCCGGCACTGCGCCGCCGACGCCGAAAAGCCCGAAAAGCCGTGCAGCGGATCGCCCGGCTTGTCGACCGACAGCGGCATCACGTTGAACAGCACGTCGGCTCGCTCGTCCTTGGCCACGCTGCTGCGCGCCATGCCGCCCACCTGCCCGGCACCCACGGTCAGCGGCCCGCGCTGCGTGAAGAGCCACTGCGCGCCCATGCGCGCCAGCCCGAACGGGCTGCGGACCTGGTCGTTGAGCGACATTCGCCGGCGCAGCTTGACGATCACGCGGGCCTGGTAGTGGTCCTGCAGGTTGCCGCCAACCTCGGGCGCATCGACCGCCACCTCGATGCCCTGCACGCGCAACTCGTCCGCCGGCCCGATGCCCGACAGCTGCAGCAGTTGCGGCGACTGCAGCGCACCGGCGGCCATCAGCACTTCGGCATCCGCGCGGGCTGACTGCAATTGCCCGTCCTGCAACCACTCGACGCCGACCGCCCGGCCACCTTCCAGGAGCACGCGCGTGACGTGGACGCCCGTCAGCACCTTCAGATTGGGCCGGCCCAGCACCGGCCGTAGGAATGCGCTCGCCGCGTCGCAGCGCCAGTGGCCGCGCAGCGTCAACTGGTAGGCACCCAGGCCCTGGTCCTTGGCGCCGTTGAAGTCCGGGCTCGACGGGTAGCCGGCCTCGGCACCGGCGGCCAGCCAGGCTTGGCAATAAGGATGGTCGTTGCGCAGGTTCGACACACCCAGCTCGCCCGACGCGCCATGGAATTCGTTCTCGCCGCCTTCGTAGCGCTCGGACTTCTTGAAGAAGGGCAGCAGATCGCGGTAGCCCCAGCCGGTCGCGCCGGCGCGGGCCCAGTCGTCGAAATCGGCATGCTGGCCTCGGATGTACAGCAGGCCGTTGATGGCGCTCGAACCGCCCAGCACGCGCCCGCGCGGCCACACGATCGCACGGTTGCCGGTGGCTTCCTGCGGCTCGACTTCGAACTGCCACGAAAAGCGCCGGTCGTAGATCGAGCGGAAGTAGCCCACCGGCAGCCGCAGCCAGAAGTTGCGCGAGTCGCCGCCGGCTTCGAGCAGCAGCACGCGCCGGGCCGGATCGGCGCTCAACCGGTTGGCCAGCACGCAGCCGGCGGAACCGGCCCCGACGATGATGTAGTCGAACCCCGTCACGCCTTCACGAGCGCCGTGAACAGCTTGGGATCGAAGTACTCCTTGGCGCTCACCGCGTTGGCGATCTTGGCGTTCTGCACGAAGAAGTCGGTCACTTGCTGCAGCCATTGCGTGACGGTGCCGTCGGCGTACTTGGCGCGCCACTCGGGCGACGAGTAGTACTTGGAAGCCTTGAACTGCTCGCGGAACTCGGCCGGCGGGATTTCCTTGTACTGAGCCTTCTGCAGCGCATCGGCGGCGGCATCGGGGTTGTTGATGATGTGGTCGTTCACCGGCAACCATCCGGCAATGATCTTGCTCAGCA